>NZ_JBFAJO010000015.1:2819-142488 GCF_040655255.1 Kitasatospora sp. NPDC050463 | reverse complement strand
ACGCTGGACGAACTCAAAACCCACCAGCGCGGCCCCGCCCAGGTCCTGCGCTCCCGCTCACCCGAAGGCGTGGAACAGGAGGTCTGGGGCCACCTCCTGATCCACCACGCGATCCGCCAACTCATGCACACCGCTGCCGCCGACAACGGGAGCGACCCGGACCGGCTCTCCTTCACCCGATCCCTCCGCCTCGTCCGCCGCCAGGTGACCGCGCAGGCGGCCTTTTCCCCCTGAACGCCTGACCACCGCTCTCGCCGACGGCCTTCGGGAGATAGCCCGCCACCTGTTGCCCGCCCGCCGACGACGCTCCAACCCCCGCGTCGTCAAACGCAAGATGTCGAACTTCGGCGTCAAGCGATCCGATCACCGGCACTGGCCCCAGCCCACCCGCACCCCGGCCGAAGCGGTCGCCATCGCGCCCCACTACAGGACCGCCCCGACCAACCCTCCGACCAAGGTTCCCCGAGCCTGGAATCACTAAGTCACTGGTATTGGGGCTAGTTGGCGCATCGTCAGGTTCGTGCGCCAGTAAGCGACTGCCAACAGCACCCGGTCCTCGAGCGGCAGACCCCCACGGCCGCCCCTGGCCCGGGGAGCTGGCGCCCTCGCGGCGAAGTGCGGTCACCAACTTGCCGAAGACGCGCGGGCTCAGCCCGGTAGACGGGGCTATCCAGACACCTCAGGCGGATAGCGCGTCAAGTTCGTTGCTGAATACGGTCGAACAAGAAGGGCTTCCGCCGAGTGGACGAGTGGGATGATCTGGACATGGAGACTCCTGAACCTTCGTGGCGCCGTCGCCTGCTGATGGAGGTGCTCGCCGTCGTGGCAGCACCTGCGCCGAGTCAGGCGGCCTGGGTGAAGAAGCACGGTGTTGTGACGGACGAGATCGCCCTCGACTTCGATCACGCCTTTCGCATGGCCGAGGACCTTGTGGAAGGCGGACTCCTCAGCCGTGACGCACTGCCTGACCTGCGGGCGATCGATTCGATCTTCGAGCAAATGACCCTCGACGAGTCCCCTAACCGGTGGGCAACGGCGGCGCTGGCCAGCGATGCAGGGTGGATCTGTGCGCGCGAGCTCGCGCAGCAGGTTCTGGCCCGGGAGGGTGTGGACGTCTTGGCGTTGCCAGACATCTGTGTCGTCCGGTAGCCGACCCCGCCAAATCAGGCCACTGCTGCTTGCATGGCGAATCCTTCTGGGAAGGCCACGGCTTCGTCATACGCCTGGTTGTGTCGGAGGCAGTGGTAGAGCTGTCCGATCATGCGGTTGAAGAGGTTGCGCTGGGCGGCGTGCCAGTCTCCGGCGTCGCGTCGGCGTCGGTAGTGGGCCTTGGCGCCGGGCGAGGCGGTGATGGCGGAGAACGCCCAGAGGTAGCCGGCGTGGTTGAGGCGGTCGTTCTTCACCCATCGGCGGGTGATGCTGGACTTCTTGCCGGACGCCCGGGTGATGGGCGAGGCGCCGGCGTATGCCTTGAGGCCGCGGGCGTCGGCGAAACGGTTGCGGTCGTCTCCGAGCTCGGCGAGCACCCGGGCGCCGAGCTGGTTGCCGAGGCCGGGAAAGCTGAGGATGACCTCCGCGTCCGGGTGCTGGGGAAAGGCTTCGTCCACAGCTTGGGCGAGGTCGTCGGCGGCCTTCGACGCGGCCTCCAGCTGGCCCAGGATGGCGAGCATCTGCTTGCCGAGCGCGTCCTCGACCAGTGGGGGCTGGTGGGCCCAGTCGGCGCGGAACGCCTCGCGGAGCCGCTCTGCCTCGGCCTCGATGCCGCGCTTGCGGCCGGCGCGCTTCAGCGCGGCGTGGAGCTGCGTGCGGGAGAGTCGCGCGGCCTGCGCCGGGGTCGGCGCCGCCTTCAAGAGCTCGTGAGCCTCCGGTCGACACAGACCGTTCTTCCACGGTTCGAAGGCGGATAGGGCAGCCGGGTAGTACTCGCGGAGCAGGGAACGGAGCTGGTTGGCGATCTGCTGGCGATTCCAGGTGGCGTCCTGCTGGGCGCGCGCGAGGACCGCAATAGCGCGGGCCAAGTCGCTGTCGGCGGGCAGGGGCCGGTGGGCGTGCATGTCGGTGCGCAGGATGTTCGCGAGCACGAGGGCGTCACCCGGGTCGGACTTCTTGCGGGAGACGCTGTGCCGGTCCCGGTAGCGGGCGGCGGCCATCGGGTTGATCGCGAACACCTGCCGCCTGCCGGTCCGCAGGACCGCGACCAGCAGGCCGCGGGAGGTCTCGATCGCGACCGGGATCGGGTTCTCCTCGGTGTCGCCGTACTCGGCGAGCAGGTCCAGCAGCAGCTTGTAACCAGCCGCGTCGTCGGTGATGTGGCGCTTGGCCAGGAGCTGGCCGGTGTCGTCGACCAGGGCGACGTCGTGCGTCCGTTCGGCCCAGTCGATGCCGCAGTAGATCAAGTTGTCCCTCCCCAGGGCGCGGGTGTTTGCGCTGGTCACGAGCGCATGCGGGCCACGCAGCGACCTAATCCCAGGACTCGGCACGATGGCCGGTCCGCCACCTCAGTAGCTGTTCGTGGCACCAGCGCACCCCACGGGCCTCGGTCTATCTCGGGAGCTCGGACAGCTCGCGACATTGGAGAAGTCACCGTGCGGCGGGCTCGCACCACCAACACCAACGAGTGGTGAGGCGTTCGGTGTTGACGGTGGTGGCGGCCTCGAAGACGCCGAGCGGTGCCGCTCTGGATATAGGGATCAAGTCCCTGGACGATTCCGGGCGTTCGCCCGGCGCCTGCGAGACCGCCGCCACCTGTCTGTCCGGTGTCATGCCGGGGGATGCCGAACGCCGCCGCTCTGTAAAGAGGCATCGGAGCCAGGCCCTTGGAAGGCGTACGTTCGGCACCCCACGTGGCCGCGACGGTCACCGTGGCGGCCGGGGAGACGCCGAGGGTGCCGCTCTTGATGGAGGCATCAGTGCCCGGTATCCGTAAGGCATCCGCTCGGCGCCCGCCCCGCCGTCACTGCGGCGTGCGCTGACCACTCGAACAGCCCCGCAAGACCCACGCCTCTCAGGGCCACCCGTTAACAACGGATTAGGACGGTTCCGACGCCGTGATCACACCTGACACGATCGAGATCATTGCAGAGCGAGATCACTTACGGGGCAACCCTTAGCCTTGTCGTAAGTCTGCGGGCGTTGGATATGCCGTCCCACTCCGGGTCCCCTGTCGAGCAACTGCTCGACAGGGGAGCGCGTGCATGCACAGGCTGGCTCGGCCCGTCTGCGGGACGAAGCTGCCCAGGCTCCGGCAGGGGGATTTCTGTCCGGAAATGCCGGAAGTGTGGAGACGGTTCCAGTGGGCTTCGAAGGAGCCGGGACGGCCGCCCGGTGACCGGCGGGGTCACCCCGGCGCGGCGTAGCAGTGCACGGTCACCGTCCGGGTCGGGCTCCATCGCTGGTCGACGCTGCCGAGTCGGCTCCAGCCCAGGCGTTCGTAGAGGGCGGCGGCCGGGGTGTCGGAGGCCAGCACGTCGAGGACCGGATGCAGGGCGCGTTCCTCGGCCTCCCGGACGGCGCTCGCCATGAGCCGGGCGCCGATCCCGTGGCCGCGGGCAGCCGGGGAGACGAAGAGGCGGCTGATCACCGCGGTGTCCTCGACGGACGTGCCCTCGCGCAGGCTCCACAGGGCCGGTGCCGCGTCGTCCGGCCCGCTGCGGGTCAGCGCGATGTGACCGACCACGTGTCCGTCCAGGGCTGCCACCCAGGCGGCCAGCAGGGACGGCTGGGTCAGCCAATCACCGGGCTGCTCGGGCCAGTTCACGGGGTAGCCGTCATCGGCGTGGACGGCGGCGAGCACCTCGACGCACGCATCGAGGTCGGACGCGCGGCGCCGCCGGATGCGGCAGGTCGGAGTGGAGTCGGTCAGGGGAGCGGCCTGGCGGTTCATCGGAGCATGTAAGCACAGCGCGGGGGCCCGCCCTACGCCCGGTGCGTCGCCAGGCGGGCCGCGGCGGCCTCCAGGAGGAGGTCTAGGGCGAACGGGTAGCCGCTGCGGTCCATGTCGGTGATCAGGAGGTGGGCGGTGGCGGCGATGTTCGGGTGGGTGTCGGGGCCGAGGCGGCCGTAGCGGACGCGCCAGACCGCGAGGTCGGCGGCCCGGGCGGGGGCGGGCAGGGCGAGGGCGGCCGCGTCCTGGGAGGCGAAGGCGAGGGCCTGGTCGATGAAGGCGTGGTAGATCGGGACGGCCTCCCGGTCGGGGAAGCCGGCGGAGCGCAGCACCCCGAGGATGGTCTCCACCGCCCGTATCTCGTTGTCCCGCCCGGTGGTGCGGTGGGCGGCGAGCATGGCGGCCTGGGGGTGCGCCTGGTAGGCGGCGTGGACGCGCATGCCGATCGCGCGCAGGTCGGCGCGCCAGTCGCCGCTGAGCTCCAGGCCGTGCTGGGCACGGCCGATCAGCTCGTCGGCGACGGCCAGCATCAGGTCGTCGGTGTTGTGGAAGTACCGGTAGACCGCGCTCGGATCGGCGCCGAGCGCGGCGCCGAGGCGGCGGACGGTGAGGGCCGCCGCCCCGTGCTGGCCGATCAGCCGCAGGGCGGTGGCCACGATGACCTGCTCGGACAGCACCGTGCCCTGCTTGGTCGGTTTCCGGCGCCGCCGTTGCGGTTCGGGGACCACGCGTTCCGTCATGGCGGGGAGCCTAGGGCATCGACGCTTATGACAACAGCATTGACGTGTGGCGGGCACCACGCTTTCATGGCCGCCACGGCCGGACAGGTACCGGCCCCCCACCCCTGCTCCCCCCACGATCAAGGCGGTGATCCGTTGGCAACGACGGTCAAGGACCCCGGCCACACCCCGAGAACCGGTGCGTCCGCTACTGCGGGCCCCATGCGCAAGTCCGTCGGCGTCGCCGGCGGGATCGTTCTCGCCGCCTCCAGCACCGCGGCGACCAGCAGCATCGGCATCGGGCTCGGCCTGATGGCCGGCGTCGTCGGCCTGCACCTTCCGGCGATCATGCTGCTGGCCTTCCTCCCGGTGCTCGGCATCGCCGGGGCGTACGGACGGCTCAATCGCGTCGATCCGGACTCCGGCAGCAGCTACACCTGGGTCGGCCGGGTGCTCAACCCCTGGCTGGGCTTCCTCACCGGCTGGGTCAACACCGTCGGCACCGTGGTCTTCATGGCCTACACCACCACCGTGACCGGGTCGGCGCTGATCCAGCTGCTCGGCCAGGCGCAGGTGCGCTCGGTGGCCGGGCTGCGGCTGGACGCGGACTCCACACTCCAGGCCACCCTGCTCGGCATGGTCGTCCTGGTGGCTGCGGCCCTGGTCGCGGTGCGCGGCCTGGACCTCGCGGCCCGGCTGCAGAAGTACCTGCTGATCTTCGAGTACGTGGTGCTGCTGGCGTTCTGCGGCTACGGCCTGTTCGCCGGCGACCAGCCGTTCTCGCTCGACTGGTACAACCCGTTCGCGATCCCCTCGCTGGGCGCCCTGGCGCAGGGCATGGTGCTGGCGGTCTTCTGCTACTGGGGCTTCGAGTCGGTCTTCAGCATCGGTGAGGAGGTCCGCGAGCCGGGCGACGCCTCCCGGGGCGGCTTCATCGCGCTGGTGGTGATGCTGCTGCTCTTCCTGCTCGCCGGGACGGCCTTCCAGCGGGTGCTGCCGATCGACGAGCTGGCCGACAACGGCGCGCACGGGCTGACGTACCTCGGCGAGAAGCTGGCCCGGCAGCCACTGGCCGCCCTGCCGCTGATCGCGCTCACCTTCTCGGCGGTGGCCTCGTTGCAGGCCTCCGTCATCCCCACCGCCCGGGGCATGTACGCGATGGGCCGCGACGGCACGCTCGGCGCGGTCTGGACCCGGATCCACCCCCGCCACGGCACCCCGGCCGCCGGCACCCTGCTGATCTCGGGCGCGGCCATCCTGCTCGCCCTGCTCTCGCTGGTCATCCCGACCGTGAACGACCTGATCTCGGCGACCGTCAACGCGATCGGCATCGTGGTGGCGCTCTACTACGCGCTCACCGCCGTGGCCGCCGCGGTGCGGTTCCGGCACCTGCTGCGCACCGCGCCGCTGGAGGGGCTGCGCGCGGTCGTCGGACCGCTGCTCGGCGCAGCAGTGTTGCTGGCGGTCGGCGGGTATCTCTGCTGGATGCTCTACGACTCCGCCGACCACTTCGAACTCTCGGCCGACAACGGCTGGTTCGGGCTGTCCGTGCCGGTGCTGATGATCGGTTCCGGGCTGGTGGCCGCCGCGTGGTCCCGCTTCTACCGGCGGTCCGCGTACTTCGACCGGACGGCGCCGGCCGACCGGATCGCTGTCGACCAGGCCGCCGCCGACCGCGACCCCGCCGCCGACCCCGTCGCCGTCGGCCCGACCGGCACCGCCTGATCCCTCCCCCCCCGGGCCCGACCGCCTGTCCCCGCCCGCCTGTCCTCCGAGGCCTGTCCCCTGACCGCCTGCCCTGGGCCCCGGCCCGACCGCCTGTCTCCCGGGCCCGACCGCCGCCCCGTACCCGGCCGCACCCGGCCGCCGAATTTCCAGGAGCACCACCCATGCCCAAGGCCGACCTGGTCTTCACCAACGGTCCCGTCCACACCGGCGACCCGGCCCGCACCCGCGCCACCTCCCTCGCCGTCACCGGCGAGCGGATCACCGCCGTCGGCCACGACGAGGTCCGCGAGCTGATCGGCCCAGGCACCGAGGTCGTCGACCTGGACGGGCGGCTACTGATCCCCGGCTTCCAGGACGCGCACATCCACGCCGTCTTCGGCGGCATGGAACTCGCCGAGTGCGACCTCACCGGGACGGTCGGCGCCGACGAGTACCTGCGCCGCATCGCCGCGTTCGCCGCGGCCCACCCCGACCGGGCCTGGATCACCGGTGGCGGCTGGTCGATGGAGAGCTTCGACGGCGGGGTGCCCACCCGGCACCTGCTCGACTCGGTCGTGCCCGACCGCCCCGTCTACCTGGTCAACCGCGATCACCACGGCGCCTGGGCCAACACCAGGGCCCTGGAGCTCGCCGGGGTCACCCGGGACACCCCCGACCCGGCCGACGGCCGGATCGAGCGCGAGCCGGACGGCACCCCGAGCGGGACGCTCCAGGAGGGCGCCACCGGTCTGGTCGCCCGGCTCGTTCCGCCGTCCGACGCCGCCACCCGGCTGGCGGGCCTGCACCGGGCGCAGGAGCTGCTGCACTCGCTCGGCATCACCGGCTGGCAGGACGCCCTGCTCGGTGCCTTCAACGGTCAGCCGGACCCGTCCGACGCCTACGCCGCGGCCGCCGCGGCCGGGACGCTGACCGCGCGCGTCACCGGCGCGCTCTGGTGGGACCGCGCCCGGGGAGCCGAGCAGATCACCGAACTCGTGGCCCGGCGCGAGCAGTTGACCGGAGGCCGGTTCCGGGCCGGCTCGGTGAAGATCATGCAGGACGGAATCGCCGAGAACTTCACGGCCGCGCTCTCCACCCCCTACCTGGACGGCTGCGGCTGCGCCACCGCCAACTCCGGTCTCAGCTTCGTCGACCCCGCCGAGCTGTGCGCCTACGTGACGGCGCTGGACGCGCTCGACTTCCAGGTGCACTTCCACGCGCTCGGGGACCGCGCGGTGCGCGAGGCGCTCGACGCGATCGAGGTCGCGCGGGCCGCCAACGGCCGGCGCGGCACCCGGCACCACCTCGCGCACCTGCAGATCGTCGACCCGAGCGACCTGCCGCGCTTCGCCGAGCTCGGCGCGATCGCCAACATCCAGCCGCTCTGGGCCGCCCACGAGCCGCAGATGGACGAGCTCACCATCCCCTTCCTCGGCCCCGAACGGGCGGCCTGGCAGTACCCGTTCGGCGGCCTGCTGCGGGCCGGTGCCACCCTCGCGGCCGGCAGCGACTGGCCGGTCAGCAGCCCCGACCCGATCGCCGGCCTCCACGTGGCCGTCAACCGGATGGAGCCCGAGGCGACCGACGGCCGGGTGTTCCTGCCCGAGCAGCGGCTGGACCTCGCCACCGCCCTGGCCGCGTACACGGCCGGCACCGCCCACGTGAACGGCCTCGACGACGCGGGCAGCCTGCGGGCGGGCAACCTGGCGGACCTGGTGGTGCTCGACCGCGACTTCTTCGCCGCCCCGCCCGAGGAGATCGCCGAGGCGAGGGTCCAGCGGACGTACGTGGGCGGGGAGTTGGTCTACGCCAAGTCCTGACCCACGACGGGGATGGCGCGTAGGGGTGTCGCCGTGGCGGGCGAGCCGCACCGGTGCGGAGTGGGAAGTCGGCGGGTCCGACTCCCACTCCGCTTTCAGGGGAGGGGAGTTGGAGCGACGGTGATGCGGGAGTTCGGGACGGGTGGTTCGGCGGGCCGGGCGGGAAAGGCCCAGGCGGTGAGGGCGAGGGGAAGAGCGAGGGGGAGAAGGGTGAGCGCGGCGGCCTGAATGGTGGGGCGTTCAGGCTGCATGGGGCAGGTCGAGGCCGCTGTCTCGCGATCCGGCGGCCCACCGAGGCCCCCCTTGGGCGAGGCGGTGAGCTGCACGGTGTGGGTGCGGGGGTGGGAATCCGCCAATCGGCGGACGGCCGTCTTCTGTACGGGTGGCCTCCCCCTCTTGTACGGCCGCCACTGGTAGCAACGGAGCCGACAGTCAGGGGGGAACGCAGAGATGAGGTAGCCCAGCGCCATGTCCCACCACCTCAGCGGTCCCAACCTCCGCTCTCCCCGGGGCGACGCCCGGCTCGACCTCACCGACCTGTTCGCGTTCCCGGCGGCCGACGCCTCGGGCCGGACGGTGCTCATCATGAACGTGAACCCGTACGCGCCGACCCAGGCGACGGCCTTCCACCCGCACGCCGTCTACCGGATCAACATCGACAGCGACGGGGACGGCCAGGCGGACGTCGCCTACTCCTTCACCTTCTCCGACCCCGAAACCGGCGGCCAGACCGTCACCGTTCACCGGGCCACCGGCGAGGCCGCCCGCAAGCACGGGGCCACCGGCGACGTCCTCTTCAGCGCAGTCCCGGTGGCCTTCGGTGACGCTCCCCACGTCGCCGCAGCCGACGGCTACAAGCTCTCCGTCGGGCTGCGCAGCGACCCCTTCTTCGCCGATCTCGAAGGGATCGTCAACAACTTCACCTGGACCGGCAAGGACGCGATGGCCGAGGCGAACGTCTTCGGCATCGCCCTCGAAGTCCCGGACCCCGAGCTGGGGCCGGACCCGACGATCGGCGTCTGGGCGCGGGTCAGCCTGCACCAGGACGGTCAGTTGATCTCCGTCGACCGGGGCGCCCATCCGTCCCTGACGGCGTACTTCAACGCCGAGGAGGTCAAGGACGCCTACAACACGGGTGAGCCGGCCGATGACTGGGCGAAGTACCGGGAGCCCTGGACGGCCGTCCTCCAGCACACCGGGGACTACACCACGGAGGCGGCCACCGAGACGCTGAAGCTCGTGCTGCCGGACATCCTGCGCTACGACCGCTCGCGTCCGGCCGGCTACCCCAACGGGCGGACGCTGGTCGACGACGTGACCTCGGCCCGTCTGGCCATGGTCTCCGGTGGCAAGATCACCAGCGACCACATCCCCCCGCACGTCGACCTGCTCCCCGTCTTCCCCCATCTGGGCCACCCGCACCCGCCCAAGTGACCTTGCGGGGCTGCCCGTTGTCCCTCGGGCAGTCCCGCTCCGGGTCGTCCCGCGCATGGCTCGCGGCCGCGCCCCCGGAGCCCCGTACGACCGGTGTTCTCCGATCGTGCGAGGAGCCCTGCGAAGGTGCGCGGGCGGTGTCGGGGTTCAGGTGCCGTCGTAGTAGCGGCGCTCCTCCACCACCGGGTCGGCCGCGCGGGGGCTCACCGGGCGGCGGCGGCGCAGTGCGCGGGCGTAGACGACCAGGCCGAGCAGGCCGGCCACCATCAGGATGACGCCGACCACGTCGAGGTTGACCCCCGAGAGGTGCCAGTCGACGGCGAAGGCGAGGATGGCGCCCAGTGCGAAGAGGATGATGCAGCCACCGATACCCATTGACGAGTTCCTTCCCGTGTTCGGGGTGTGCTCGGGCGTGCGGTCAGGCGTGAGGTCAGGCGAGCAGGCGGTCGAGGGCGGCGCGGTAGTCGCGCATCGCCAGTCGTAGGTGTTCGGTGCGGGCGCCGGGCTCCTCGTCGGGGGTGCGGCAGCCTTCGCGCAGGTCCTCCAGCCGTCGGCGGACGGCCTCGGCGATCAGGTCGGCGGTCCGGCCGACCAGGCCGTCGGCGGCGGCGACGGAGCCGGCGGGATCGTCCACGAAGGCGATCTGGGTGCGCTCCCAGTCGGCCCGCACCTCCTGGACGGCCCGCGCGTCCAGCCAGGGACCGAGACCGCAGGCCGGTCGGCCGGGGGCGGTCCGCCCGACGGCCTCGCCGCTCGGGGCGGCCGGGGACTGCGGCGCCTGCGGCATCAGGGGCGGGCCGGCCGGTCGGCCGGGGGCGGCGGGCGGGGAGGTCGGTTCGGGCTCGCGGACCGCCGGGAACACCTGGAGCGCAGCGGCGTCCGGACGCTCGGGACCAGGGGCGGACGTCGGCTCGGGCTCGTGCGTGCGCTCGTGGCCGGCGGCGTGCCGGGGACCGCTGGACCGGGCGGCCCGCTGCTCCTGTCCGGTGCCGGCCCGGCCGCCGAGGTGCGGGCCGGCGTGGCGGGGATCGGCGCGGTGGGCCCTGCCGTGCCCGGCCCGGTCGTCGTCGCCCGGGCCGTTTCCGGTGCGGTGCTGCTCGATGCGGGTCATCGTCTCCTCCTCGGACTGAGGTCGTGCGGATCGACGTGCGGATCGTCGTGCCGATCGACGGGTGGATCCACGTAAGGACCGACGTGCCGATCGACGGGTGGATCCACGTGCGGATCGACGTGCGGACGCTGTACGGACGGGTGCCGGTCAGTGGCGGGTGAGTACGTCGCCGCGGTCGTCGCCGAGCAGTTCCACGACCAGGTCGCGGACGGCGATCACGGAACGGCGCAGGTCCTCGCTGTCGGCGCCCGGGTCGTCCAGGGTCCGACGGGCGTCGCGGTAGGCGGGCACCCGGGCCGCGTGATCGACGGAGAGGACCTCCGGCCGGTCCTCGCCCGGGTAGCCCATGTCGGTGAGCAGCGAGTCGAGCAGCCGCGCCGTGCGGACGGCGGACTGGCGCGGGTCCTCGACGAACAGGGCCTGCAGGCCGCGCAGTTCGGCCAGGTAGCGGTCCCGGTCGGCGGCCTCGACGGGGACGGTCTTCACCCGGCGGCGCAGGGCCAGCCGGTCGGTGAGGTCGTGTTCGGCCGCGCGGGTGTCGCCGTTGTGGACGAGGACGGTGCGGTCGTACTCCGGCCCGAACCGCTCGCGCAGCCTGCGCGATCGCAGCCGGGGGGTCAGGACGGCGAAGAGTGCGGCCGCCGCGACGACCGCGACGACGACGATGTGGAGAACCTCCATCTCCGCTCCTTTCGGCGGCGGTCCGCCGGTGCGGCCGCCGGGCCCTCGCCTTGCCCGTCCGGCGCCCGCCAAACCCGCCGGGGGGAGCGGGCGGCTCACGCGGGGAAACGGTTGTCCCTCCGAACGGGCTGTCGGGTACGGTTCCCGGCACATGATCGACAGCCGTGGGGGCGGGTGACCCACGACCCCGACAGCAGGTCGGGTGCTCCCTTCCGCACAGCCGTCCGGTTCGCCCGACGGGGTGGCCGGGGGAGCGTCCGACGGATCCCGAAAGGCCACGACCCATGCGCTTCCTCGCGGAGACGACCTCGGACGGTGTCTCGGAACGGCTCTTCACCCTCGGCGACGTCCCCGGCGTGCTCTGGTCGCCCGCCGGCGCGGTCGGCGGCCGCCCGCTGGTGCTGCTGGGCCACGGGGGCGGCGGGCACAAGCGGCACGCGGGCCTGGTGGCCCGCGCCCGTCGCTGCGTGACGGCGTACGGCTTCGCGGTCGCGGCGGTCGACGCGCCGGGGCACGGGGACCGGCCGCGAAGCGAGCAGGACGAGTGGTTCACGACGGAGATCGGGGCGTTGCTGGCGGCGGGCGAACCGGTGAGCCCCGAGGTCGTCCGCCACACGGCCGACCTCGCGGCGCGGGCGGTGCCCGAGTGGCGGGCGGTGCTGGACGCGCTCCGCGAGCTCGACGAGGTGGGCGCGGAACACCCGGTGGGCTACTGGGGCCTGTCGCTGGGCAGCGTGATCGGCCTCCCGCTCGTCGCGGCCGAACCACGGATCGCCGCCGCCGTGTTGGGCCTGGCCGGCGACGACTCGCTGGCCGCGGCGGCGGCCCGGGTGACCGTCCCGGTCGAGTTCCTGCTGCAGTGGGAGGACGAGCTGGTCCCGCGCGAGGCGGGCCTCGCGCTGTTCGACACCCTCGGCTCCCGTGAGAAGACGCTGCACGCCAACCCCGGTGGCCACGGGGACGTGCCGGCGTTCGAGCTGGAGGGCGCGGCGCGGTTCTTCGAACGGCAGCTCCGCGTGGCTCCGTAGGGTGAGAGCGCCGGGCACAGCCCGGGACCCCTGGCGTCGGGGCGTCAC
Organism: Kitasatospora sp. NPDC050463; assembly: GCF_040655255.1. Classification (NCBI taxonomy): domain Bacteria; kingdom Bacillati; phylum Actinomycetota; class Actinomycetes; order Kitasatosporales; family Streptomycetaceae; genus Kitasatospora; species Kitasatospora sp. NPDC050463. The sequence goes on along the minus strand of NZ_JBFAJO010000015.1, from coordinate 130,057 downwards.
AGGGCAGGATCGTTTCCGCAGGAGAAGCAGAGGGATGACGATGGAACAGCAGCAGGCCGAGCGCGGCCTCGTCGTGGTGAGCGAGAACGGCGTCGGCCGGTACGGGCAGCAGATCCGGGCCGGCCGCCACGAGCTGGTGGCCGACGAGCCCGCGCCGGTGGGCGCCGACAGCGGGCCGAACCCCTACGACCTGCTGCTGGCCGCGCTCGGCAGCTGTACCTCGATGACGGTGCGGATGTACGCGGAGCGCAAGGGCTGGCCGCTGGAGAAGGTCACGGTCGCGCTGCGGCACGAGCGGGTGCACGCGAAGGACTGTGCCGAGTGCGAGAGCGGGCACGGGCTCGTCGACCGCATCACCCGGGAGATCAGGCTGGACGGTGACCTCGACGCCGAACAGCGCGGGCGCCTGCTGGAGATCGCGGAGAAGTGCCCGGTGCACCGGACCCTGACCGCCGGCGTCGTGGTCAGTACCACGGAGGTGCCGCCGCACTGAGACGCCGCGCCGGCGTCGCCCCGTCCCCCCGTCACTTCCGCCGCACGCCCGCCAGGTCGGATTCGCCCCGGACCAGGGCGCCGGCCTGGTCCGGCGTCAGCGGGCGGGCGAAGAGGTAGCCCTGCCCGAGGGGACACCCCATGGCGGCGAGCAGGTCGCGCTGTTCGGTGTTCTCGATGCCCTCGGCGATGACCTGGACGCCGAGCGTGTCCGCGATCCTGGTGATGCCCTCGACCAGCGCGTACTGCTGCTGCGACGCCCCCAGCCCGTCGATGAAGGACTTGTCGATCTTCAGGATCGAGATCGGGAACTCCCGCAGGTAGGAGAGCGACGAGTAGCCGGTGCCGAAGTCGTCGATCGCGATGCCCACGCCCAGTTCGCTGAGCGTGCGCATGTCGGTGTGCACGCGCTCGTCGCGTCGCATCAGCACCGACTCCGTCAGCTCCAGCACCAGTCCGTTGGGGTCGATCCCGGAGGCCCGGACCGCGCCCCGGACGACGTCCACGAAGCCGGCGTCCCGGAACTGCCGGGCCGAGACGTTAACGTTGACCCGCAGCGGGGGCCGCCCGGCGGCGCGGCGGCGGGCGGCACTCAGCCGCTGCCAGCCGGCGGCCTCCTGGGCGGCGCGTTCCAGGACCCAGGCGCCGAGCGGCACGATCTGGCCGCTCTCCTCCGCGAGCGCGATGAACTCGTCGGGGAGGACCATGCCGCGCCGGTCGTGCGGCCAGCGGACCAGTGCCTCGAAGGCCACCAGGTCGCCCGTCGCCAGATCGACGATCGGCTGGTAGTAGAGCTTGAACGCGGACTCGGCGATCGCGGTGTCCAGGTTCTCGTTCAGCTCGTGCCGCTCCACCAGCCCGGCCTGCAGGGCGGGCTGATAGTGGCACCACTGGCGCTTGCCGGCCGACTTCGCGGAGTACAGGGCCAGGTCGGCGTGGGTGAGCAGCTCCGCCGCGTCCACGCTGTCCTCCGTGGTCGCCACGCCGACGCTCGCCGTCACCCGGACAGCGCCCGCACTCAGTTTGAACGGCTCGGCGAACGTGGCCAGCACGCTGTCGGCGATGGCGCCGACGTCCGCCGGGCGCACCGCGTCCTCCACCAGCACGGCGAACTCGTCGCCGCCGAGCCGGGCCGCCGTGTCGGAGGTGCGCAGCGCGGTGGAGACCCGCAGTGAGACGGCCACCAGCAGTTCGTCGCCGACGGCGTGGCCCTGGGTGTCGTTGACCACCTTGAAGTCGTCCAGATCGATGAAGAGCACACCGGTGACCGCGCCGCTGCGCTCCCCCCGGGAGAGCGCGTGGCCGACCCGGTCCTGGAAGAGCACCCGGTTGGCCAGGCCGGTGAGGGAGTCGTGGAAGGCGCGGTGGGTGAGCTCGCGCTCCATCTGCCGCTGCTCGGTGACGTCGCGCAGGGTGAGCACCAGGCCGCCGACGGTCGGATCGTCGCGCAGGTCGTTGCAGCGGACCTCGGCCTCGATGGGTGTGCGGTCGTGGCGCAGCAGGCGCCAGTGCTCGCGCTGCGGCTCGCGGTCGTTGCCGGAGCGGGTGCCGCTGCCGCTGCCGTCCAGGCCCCGCATCCGGGCCAGCGCGCTGCCGACGGCGCGGCTGTCCTCGGGCGGGACGAGGTCGGTGATCAGGACGCCGTCCAGGGCGGGGTAGCCGAGGACGCGCTCGGCGGAGGAGGAGGCGTAGCGGACGCCGTCGTCGGTGTTGAGGATCAGGATGACGTCGCTGGCGCTCTGCACCAGGGTGCGGAAGTAGGCCTCGCTGTTGCGGCGGTTGATCTCCTGGCTCAGCATGACGCGCTCGACGGCCAGGGCAGCCTGGGCGGCCAGGATCTCCAGCGAGCTCCAGAGGCTGGTCAGCTCCTGCTCGGTGCCGGTGACGATGAGGGCGCCGATCAGCGGGTCGCCGGAGGGGCGCTCGGCCAGGGTGAGCGGGCAGAGCAGAGCGCAGGGCATGCCGTCGAAGCGGCCGGCGAGATCGGTGCCGATGTCCTCGACGGGGAGTAACCGGGTCTCGCGGACGGCCGCGAGGGCGAGCACCTCGTCGGACTCGGAGCCGTCGCGCAGGTGGTGCTGGGCGGGGCCGCGCTCGGCGTGCCGGATGTGCAGGACGCCGGCCTCGCTGACCGCGAGCAGGGCGACGTGCCCGGCCTCGGTGGGCATCAGGGTGGACGCGGCGCCCTGGACGGCGTCGGCGACCTCCTCGACGGTGACGGCCGCGGTGAGCGAGGCACCGGCCTCGCGCAGGACCCGTTCGCGGGCTATCGCCTCCCGCCGGGCGCTCACCACGATCGCGAGGCGGGCCAGCACGAGCAGGAAGAGCAGCGCCGAGAAGGCGCCGATCACCCCGGCGTTGTTGGTGTTGCCGTTGACGGATTCGACGATCAGGATCGTCGGCGCGACCAGCGAGGCCGCGGCGAGCAGGGCGAGCCGGCCCCGGCCGAGGTCGACCTGCTGGCTGGGGACGGGCTTGGTCAGCTCGACCATCGAGGGGTGCAGGGCGGCCGCACCCCAGGCGGTGTAGAAGGCCGCCCAGCCGAGGTCGACCGGGGTGCCGATGTGCCAGTTCCCGTGCAGCAGGATCAGCCCGTACAGGATGTCGGAGACCAGCAGGCCGACGGTGCCGACGGTGAGCAGCTGGAGTGCCCGGCTGCTGCCGCCGCGTGGCACCAGCAGGCGCAGCAGCAGGGCGAGGACGACCACGTCACCCAGCGGGTAGGCGATCGACACGGCCTTCTGGAACCAGGTGAGGTCCGGGTTCCGGGCGTACGGGAGGATCAGGTAGATCCAGGCGAGCAGGGCCAGGCCCATGGTCAGGATGAGGGCGTCCAGCAGGCTGGCGCGGTCCTGATGGGCCGTCCGCCAGCGGATGAATCCCAACACGCCGGCCGCGTACAGCAGGTACTCGGCGATGTAGAAGCCGTCGGCGACGGAGGGGAAGGGGCTGCCCAGGTGCAGGAACTGCATCTGGACGACCTGGACGACCTCGCCGGCGGTGAAACTGAGGTTGGCGAGTGCGAGCAGGTACCAGAACAGCCGGTGCGCCGGGCGGTTGAGGCGCACGCCGACCACGATGGCCGCGACGCCGCCGAGGCCGATGCCGGTCCACCAGATGATCCGCTGGGTCGGGTTGCTGTAGTAGATGCAGGTGAACAGCACCATCCACGACAGGTAACAGACCATCAGGCGTTGTCGCCGACGTGTCAAGGAGGCTACCTCCTCCGCGACATCACTTCGCCGGTCCGGCGGTGATTTCGGGTGAGGGCGGATCCTGCGGTACTCAGGTCCGCGTTGTGCTCTGAGTTGTGCTCCGATCCGTGTCCGGCGTGCCGAACTCGGGGTCCTGGTCGGGTGTTCCGGCCGGGTGTTCCGGTCGGGGCTCGCAGCTTTCCGGGCAGCGGCCTCGGGCGTCCGGTGGCTTGCGGCCGGACGTTCGAAACAGGCCTTGAGTGCGTATAGTCGGAAATGTCGCACCTCCCAGCATTCAGCCGCCAACGCACGAGGTCAAGCCGGTGGACGATGCAGTCGACAGCGCACAGGGCGCGCGTTCGGATGTGAGTTCCGGACGTCACGCCGTGCTGCGGAACGAAGACGGTCAGTACGCGATCTGGCCCGGTGACTTCACCGTGCCGGGTGGCTGGCGCACGGTGTTCGGGCCGGCGTCGCACGCGCAGTGCCGGGCCCACGTCGAACGCGAGTGGCACTGGGGCGGGCTCGGGCTCCCGGGGCCCGGCGGAGCCGGACGCGGCCCGGCCCGGGCCGGGTTCTCGGACACCGTGCACGGGCTGTTCCGGGCGCGGGCCGCCCACGACCCGGACGCGATCGCGCTCCTCACCGAGGACGGTGAGCTGAGCTACCGCGACCTCGACCGGCGCAGCGACCGGCTGGCCGGCGCGCTGCGGGGCCGGGGCGTCGGGCCGGAGCAGGTGGTGCCGGTCTGCCTGGAGCGCGGGGCGGACCTCGTGACGGCCTGGCTCGGCGTGCTCAAGGCCGGTGGGGCGTTCCTGCCGCTGAACCCGGCACACCCGCAGCGGCGCCTCGCGCAGCTGGTCGAGGACTGCCGGGCCGAGGTGGTGATCGCGGCGCACGGGCGGTACTTCGCCGGGGTCCCGGTGCTCGGCGCCGACGCCCGGACGGGTGAGGGCGAGGGCGCGGGGGAGAGCGCGCCCGTGGGTGCGGAGCGGGAGGCCGGCCCGGGGGCGGACGCGGCCACGCCGGACGACCTCGCCTACCTGATCTACACCTCCGGCACCACCGGCACCCCCAAGGGCGTGCCGGTCACCCACCGTTCCCTGGTCTTCACGCTGGACCGGGTGATCCACGCCTATGGCCTCACCCCGAGCGACCGAGTGCTCCAACTCGCCGCGCTTGGCTTCGACACCTCGCTGGAGCAGGTGTTCGCCGCCCTGGTGAGCGGCGCGACGCTCGTCCTCGGCGGCGCGCGGACCTGGGCCCCCACCGAACTCGTGCACCGGATGCGGGAGCTTCGGCTGACCGTCGCCGACCTCACGCCCGCCTACTGGCACCATGTGCTCGCGCTGCTCCCCGAGGGCGGTCAGGCCCCCGAGGGCCTGCGGCTGGTCGTGGTCGGAGGGGACACCGTCCACACCGACGACAGCCGCGACTGTCTGGCGCGGCTGCCCGGTGTCCGGCTGGTCAACGCCTACGGGGTGACCGAGGCGGCCGTCACGTCCACGCTCTGCGAGATCACCCCGGCGGTGCTGGCACCGGCCGGCGGGGTCGGGGCCGGCGCGGCCCCCGTCCCGATCGGCAAGCCGCTGCCCGGGGTGCGGCTGCACCTGCTGGACGCCCGGCTCAGCCCGGTGCGGCCCGGCGAGAAGGGCGAGATCTACCTCGGCGGCCCGGGCCTCGCCCGGGGCTACTGGCGCGCGCCCGGGCTCACGGCGGAGGCCTTCCTGCCCGATCCCTACGCGCCCACCCCCGGCGAGCGGATGTACCGCACCGGCGACGCCGGCCGCTGGCGGGCCGACGGTCAGCTGGAGATCCTCGGCCGCTTCGACGACCAGGTGAAGGTCCGCGGCTACCGGGTCGACCCGGCCGAGGTGGAATCGGTGCTCGCCTCCCACCCGGACGTCCGGCAGGCCCGCGTCGCGGCCGCCGGCAGCTCCGACGGCGCGCACGTCCTGACCGCCTACTACACGCTCGCCGGGCGGACCGGCTCCGGCGCCCAGGCCCGGCGGTCCCAGATCCGCGAGTACCTCGCCGAGCGGCTGCCGGACTTCATGGTCCCGGCCGACCTCGTCCTGCTCGACAGCATGCCGCTGACCGCCGCCGGCAAGATCGACCGGCGCGGGCTGCCGCGCACCGAGCCGCAGCTCCAGCGGCGTGACGGCGACGGCGAGCGGCACGCGGTCGAGGCCCGCGGCGCCGACTCCCGGGCCGACGTGGCCGACGGCGCCGACCGCACCGGCCGCGGCGCGGGCCCGCTCCCCGACGGCAGCGGGAGCACGAGAGAGTCCGCCGTCGCCCACCTCTGGTCCGAGCTGCTCGGCGTCGAGGAGGTCGGACCGGCCGACGACTTCTTCGCCCTCGGCGGCAACTCGCTGCTCGCCATGGAGATGCTGGCCCGGGCCCGGATCATTTTCGGCATCGACGTCACCCGGATCCGCTTCCTCACCCGCTCCCTGCTGCGCGACGCCACCCTGCGCGCCTTCGCGACCGCCACCCAGGCGGCCCGCTCCGGCGGCAACGGTTTCGGTGAGACGGCCGTCGACTGGACGGCCGAGGCCGAACTCGGCACCCCCGTCCGGCAGTCCTGGCGCCCCGCCCCCTCCCGCGCCGAGCCGGCCGAGATCCTGCTCACCGGCGCCACCGGCTTCTGCGGCGCCCACCTCCTCGACGCCCTGCTGGCCACCACCCGGGCCCGCATCCACTGTCTGGTCCGCGCCCCCGACGAGGAGCACGCGGTGGAGCGCATCCGGGCCGCCCAGCAGCGGTACCTGAGGCACGACGTGCTGGACAGCCGGGTGGTCCCGCTGGTCGGCGACCTCGCCGAACCGTTGCTCGGGCTGCCCCAGTACCGCTTCCAGGCGCTCGCCGAGAGCCTGGACGCGATCCACCACCTCGGCGGGCAGGTCAACTTCATCTACCCCTACCACCAGCTGCGCGGCCCCAACGTCGGCGGCACCCGGGAGATCGTCCGGCTGGCCGGGCACTCGCGCGGCATCCCGGTGCACTACCTCTCCACGCTCGCCGTGCTCGCCGGCTTCGGCCCGGCCGGCGTCGGCGAGGTGACCGAACGGACGCCGTTGGCCCACCCGGAGCGGCTGGCGGTCGGCTACGTGGAGAGCAAGTGGGTCGCCGAGCAACTGCTGCACAACGCGGCGGCGGCCGGGCTGCCGGTCACCGTGCTGCGGACGAACGACGTCACCGGCGACCTCGCCACCGGGGTGATGAACACCGGCACCGAGATCTGTGCGCTGATCAAGTACATGGCGGACAGCGGGAGTTGCCCGGACGTCCGGCTGCTGCTCGACTTCGTTCCGGCCGACCGGTTCAGTCTCGCCGTCGCGCACATCGCCCGGCACGCCCCCGCGATCGGCGAGGTCTACCACGTGACCTCGCCGCGCCCGGCCGTCCTCGCCGACCTCGCCGACCGCCTGCGGGAGCGCGGCCACCGGGTGGAGCAACTCCCGTACAAGACCTGGGTCGAGGACCTCGTCCGGTTCGCCGCCGGGCACCCCACCCACCCGATGACCCCGTTCGTCCCGCTCTTCGTGGACCGCAGCCCGGGCACCGAACTGTCCATCAGCGAGATGTACTTCCGGCCGACGTTCCCGTTGTTCGACCGGGCCAACACCGAACAGGCGCTGGTGGGCAGCGGGATCGACCTGCCGGCGGTGGACGACGCGTTACTCGACCGCTACCTGGACCAGTTGACGGCGGAGGGCTTCCTGGCACCGCCGCTCGGGGTGGTCCGCCGGTGAGCGGGCCGGGCCCGGCGTCCGGGGCGGGCGGGGCGTCCAGGGCGGTCGGGGCAGGCGGGGTGTCCGGCGCGTTCGAGCGGCTGGACCTGCGGCGGGCGCCCGGGGACGGGCCGGTGGCGTTCGGCGCCGAGCTCGGGGCCGACGTGCTGCTGGCGGCCTACCGGCGCGGGCTCTTCCCGATGCCCGCCGCCGACGACTATGCGAGCGCCTTCAACGAGGCCCGGTTCGAGGAGGCGGTGGCGGCGGGGGAGGTGGCGCTGCTGCCCGGCGCCGGGGACGACCCCTACGCGCTCGCCTGGTGGTCGCCCGACCCCCGCCCGGTGATCGCCCCCGACGGGGTGCGCCTCGGGAGCCGGTTCGCCCGGCGGCTGCGCAACGGCCTGCGCTGGTGGACCAGCGCCGACCGGGCCTTCGCAGATGTCCTCGCCGCCTGTGCTCAGGGACGCCAACCAACCTGGATCACGCCACAGTTGAGCGACGCACTGATCGAGCTGCGGGAGCGCGGCGCCGCCCACAGCGCCGAGGTCTGGGAGGGCGAGGAGCTGATCGGCGGGGTCTTCGGGGTCGCCGCCGGCCCCGTCCTCAGCCTCGACTCGATGTTCCACCGGCGCCCCGTCGCCGGCCGCGTCGCCGTCGCCGACCTCGCCGCCCGCTTCGCCGCGGCCGGCGGCCGCCTGCTGGACGCCCAGTGGGACACGCCCCACGTCCGCGCCCTCGGCGCCACCGCCGTCCCGCGCGAGCAGTACCTCAGCGCACTCGCGGCCCCGGCGGACGTCGGCCCGCTCCCCACCGGAGCACTCCCGGCGGCCCGGCTGGGCTGAGGGCCGCGGCGCCGCGGCCGCCGGGGCCGGTCGGCCGTCGGTACGCCGCAGCCGCCGGTACGCCGCAGCCGTCAGTACGGCTGGACGAGGACGTGGGCGGCACCCGGGATGCCGACCTTCAGCAGCTCGTCCTCCTCCGGAGTGGTCGGCGTGCCGGTCTCCTGCTTCAGGACGGCCCGCGACAGCGCCTGCACCCACATCGCGCGCGGCCGGCGGCGCTCCTCCCAGGCGGCGAGCGCGGCCGCGACGTCGCCGGCCGGGTCCTCGACGGCGTCCAGGCTCTGGGCCAGCACCAGGGCGTCCTCGACCGCCATCGCCGCGCCCTGCGCCAGGTGCGGGGTGCTGGCGTGCGCGGCGTCGCCGGCCAGCACCACCCGCCCCACGTGCCACGGCTCCTCCACGCTGACCTGCGAGATCCGCGAGTAGACCACCGCGGCCGGGTCGGTGACGAGCGCCAGCGCCTCGGCGACCGGGCCGCCGAAGCCGGCCAGCCGCTCGGCCAGCTGCTCGTGGGCGTGCTCCGGGTCCGGGCGGAAGTCCTCCGGCTCGGCGAACACCGAACCCAGGTACATCAGGTCGTCGGTGATCGGGGTCAGCAGCGCCTTCGCCCTGAGGTTCCCGGTGGACATCACCACGCCCTGCACCTCGGGGGAACGCGGCAGCGTCACCCGCCAGTTGGCGAAGCCGGTGTACTCGGGCCGGTACGCCTCGCCGTACAGGCGCCGGCGCAGTGGCGAGCCGATGCCGTCGAAGCCGACGACCAGGTCGTACCGGTCACGGTGACCATCGGTCAGGGCGACGTCGACGCCCTCGCCGTCGTCGGTGAGGTCCGCGATCGTGGTGCCGAAGCGGAGCGTGGCGCCGGCCGCGGTGGCGGCGGCGCTCAGCACCTCGGCCAGGGCGGGGCGCGGTATGCCGTTGCTGGACGGGGCGTCGCCCATCCGCGGCTGCGGGATCTTGGCGAGGGTGGCACCGGCAGGGTCGCAGATGGTCAGCACCTCCCATGCGAAGCCGGCCGCCAGGCAGGCGTCCAGCACGCCGATCTCGCGCATCACGTGCAGGGCGTTGGAGGGCTGGATGATGCCGACGCCGAGCGCCTCCAGGCCGTCGCGCAGCTCGGCCACGTCGACCCGGTGGCCGCGCCGGGCGAGGGCGGTGGCCAGGGTCAGGCCGCCGATGCCGCCGCCGTGGATCAATACGCGCAGGGATGAGGTCATGACGGGGGCTCCCAAAGGGGTCGAAGCGGGCGGGGGCGGGGCGGGCGGGTTCAGCCGAGGGGTGCGGGCCGGGCGGCGGAGAGGTCCATCAGGTGGTCGACCAGGGCCAGCAGCAGGTCGCGCCCGAAGCCGCGGTCGCGTACGTCGCCGAGCAGCATCGGCACCTGCGGGTCGAGGTCGAGGGCGGCCCGGATCTCGTCCGGCGTCCGGGTGTTGTGCCCGTGGAAGCAGTTGATCGCCACCACGAACGGGATGCCCCGGCTCTCGAAGAAGTCGATCGAGGCGAAGCTGGTGTCCAGCCGGCGGGTGTCGGCGATGACGACGCCGCCGAGCGCGCCGTTCACCAGGTCGTTCCACATGAACCAGAAGCGCTCCTGTCCGGGCGTGCCGAACAGGTAGACCACCAGGTCGGGGCTGACGGTGATCCGGCCGAAGTCCAGGGCGACGGTGGTGGTGTCCTTGCTGTCCACGCCGGACAGGTCGTCCACGCCGACGCTGGCGCGGGTCAGGTACTCCTCGGTGCGCAGCGGAGCGACCTCGCTGACCGAGCCGACCAGGGTGGTCTTGCCGACGCCGAAGCCGCCCGCGATGAGGATCTTCACGGCGGAGGGCGCGGCGGCGGTGCCGGCTGCGGAGAGGGGGACGGGTGCGGTCGGTGCCATGGTTCAGAGTCTCCGGAGTCCTTCGCGAACGGCCGTCAGCAGGCCGAGGTCCACGCCCCCGCCGGCCCGGGCCACCGACAGCGGGGCCCGGGCCAGCAGCAGGCCCTGGGAGATCAGGTCGCCCAGGAGGATCTTGGTGACCGAGACCGGCAGGTCCAGGGCGGCCGCCACCTCGGCGACGGCGGCCGGACGCCGGCAGCGGTCCAGGATCATCCGGTGCTCGGGCTGGAGCCCGCGCGGCCCCGACCGGGAGGAACCCCGGGCCAGGACGGTGCGGGCCTCGTCCGTGACGGTGGTCAGCACCGTGATCAGGGTGAGGTCGTCGCGCTCGGGCGCGGTGCGGCCGCGGGTGATGGTGTACGGGCGCACCATCGTGCCGGAACCGTCCTCCTCGTCCTCGTCGGGCACCTCGCTCCAGTGCGGGATCACCGGGGCGTCACCCCCGGTTTCCTGGCCGCGAAGGCGTCGAAGTCGCTGCGCACGGGCGTGCTCAGCTTCTGGCCGACCTGCTGGACCAGGGTGTGCATGGCCACCGACATCACCTCGGCGTCCACCTCCTGGGAGGCGACCACGGCCAGGTGGGTGCCCTGCGCGGCGGCGATGATGAACAGCCAGACCTCGGACAGCTCGACGATCACCTGGTGCACCGGGCCGCCGTCGAAGAGCTGGCCGACGCCCCGCGCGAGGCTCTGCTGGCCGGTCGCGACGGCGGCCAGCCGCTCGGCGTCGGCCCGCTCGATGGTGCGGGAGTGGCTGACGACCAGGCCGTCGTCGGAGAGCAGCACGGCGTTCCTGGTCCCGGCCACCGAGTCGACGAGTCCGTCCAGCAGCCAGTCCAGGTCCTGGTGGGTGGCGATCGTACGGTTCATGACTGGTCATCCGTCCTAGTGGTTCGGGGGTCCGCGGTGGGGAGGGCCCAGGGGGACGGGCCCGGCGCGGGAGTCGGGGTGCCGGCGGGTCCGGTGGGGGGCGCCGAGCGGGAGCCGCGGTCGGTGAAGACGCTGTGACCGGGGAGGTGGACCTCGCCGGAGTCCTGGCCACGGGCCATCCGGGACTGCCGCTGGAAGGCGCCGATCGCCGCGCCCGAACGGCGCGCGGGGCGCTGGAACGCGCTGGCCGACCCGATCGGCGTGCCGAACGAGCCCGGCATGCCCGGCGCGCCGCTGACGCGCTCGCCGGCGGCCTCCGGTGGCGGCGGGACGCGCAGCTCGGCGGCCAGGCTGGCCTGGCGGACCCGCTGCGGCAGCGGCGCCTGCCCGCCGGCCGGCTCGGTGAGCGGCACCGTCGAGGCGTACTCGCGCCGTTCGGCGAGGCGGTAGTGGTCGGCGGGGCGGTACTGCTCGTCGGCGTAGGGGGCCTCGGCGGGCGACACCTTGGCGTAGGCGATGTCCGGGTAGGCGGGGGCGTCCGGAACCGGCGCGCCGATCGGGTCGGCGGCCTCCTGGGCGGGCGCGTCGCCGGCCGGGGCCGGGTGGGCCGGGCTGCCGTCGGCGGGCGTGTCGTACCCGGTGTCGGCGGGGGCCGACGGGTCGTCCGAGCCGCCGTGGGCCTCCGTCCCGTACCCGTCCGTCCCGTAGCCGGTGCCGTACCCCTCGCTGCCGTAGCCGTCCGCGCCGTACCCCTCGTCGCCGTAGCCGGCCGCGCCGTCGACCAGGGAGCCGTGTTCGACCGGGGAGCGGTGCTCGACCGGCTGCTCCGGCTCCGGCGGCTGGATGTACTCGACGTGGGCGAAAGCCTCCGCCGGGCCCGGCGCGGTGGCCGAGGCGACCAGGACGGTCTCCGGCGGCTCGATCGCCGGCAGGCCCGGCGCCGTCGCGACGGCCGTCGCCACGGTGGCCCCGGGGTCCGCCGGCGATCCGTGGCCCCGGCCCGTGCCGAGGGCGGTCGGCGGCGCCGGGCGGGTGCGCCGGGCGAGTGGGATCGGCTCGACCGGGGTGGCGTCCGGCAGCCCGGCGTCGCCGTCGATGACCAGCTCGTCGGGGACCAGCACGACCACCCGCGTGCCGCCGAAGGCCGAGGGCCGGAACTCGATCTTCAGATGGGAGTTGGCGGCCAGCCGGGAGACCACGTAGAAGCCGAGGCGGATGTCGTCCGCCCGGGCCAGCACGTCCATCCGGGGCGGACGGCTCATCAGCTCGTTGGCCGCGTCGTACTGCTCCGGGTCCATGCCGAGGCCGCGGTCCTCGATCTCCACCGCGAGCCCCCGGCCGACCATCGCGGCCCGGACCTCCACCGGCGTCGGCGGCTTGGAGAAGCTCGCCGCGTTCTCCATCAGCTCGGCGATCACGTGCGCGACCGGGCCGACCGCGCGTTCGGAGAGCCACGGGTGACCCTCGACGTCCAGCATGATCCGCCGGTAGTCCTGCACCTCGCTCTGCGCGGCCCGAAGGACGTCCAGCAACGGGACGGGCTTGCGCCAGCGCCGCTGCGGCTGGCCGCCGGCCAGGATGACCAGGTTCTCCTCGTAGCGGCGCAGCCGGGCGGTGAGGTGGTCGAGGTCGAACAGGCCCTCCAGCACCTCCGGGTCCTCGTGCTTGCGCTCCAGCTCGTCCAGCTTGCGCAGCTGCTGGCCGATCAGCAGCTGGGTGCGGCGGGCGATGCGCTGCAGCAGCCGCTCGAAGCCGCGGTGCTGCTCGGCCTGGCGGACGGAGGTCTCCAGCGCGGAGGTGCGCGCCAGGTTGAGCGCCTGGCCGAGGCGGGCCAGCTCGTCGGTGCCGTTGCCGTGCGGGGCGGAGGTGATGGCCCGGCTCTCGGCCTCGACGTCGACCTGCTCGCCCCGCGAGAGGCGCTCCACGACCTCGGGCAGGGTCCGCTCCAGCTCCTGGGCCTGGGTGTGCAGTTCCTTGATCCGGCGACGCAGCGAGCGGGTCAGCCGCCAGCTGGTGAGGATCACCGCGACGACGGCGATCAGGCCGATCACGGTGGTCAGCACGAAGGCGGTGAGCAGGGAGAGGAAGGAGCCCTTGCCGACCTCGACGATGCCGTCGGTGCGGGTCTCGATCGCCTTCACCAGCGCCGGATTGAGCTGGTCGAGGGCCTGACGCCACTGGTCCTGGGAGGCCGGGAGCCGGACGGCGCCGCTCGGGTCCGCCGGGGTGGCCCTGGTCAGCGACTGCTCCACGGCGGCCTTGGCCTGCCAGGCCGGGCTGTTCATGAGGTCCTGCCAGGCCGCGGCCTCGCCGGCCGGGATGTAGGGGACGACCTGCACGGTGAAGAGGTGCTCCTGCGCGCCGATCGCCTGCTGGACCTGCTGGTAGTCGCCGGCGCCGAGCTTGCCGGACGGCCAGCCGCGGGCGAGCAGCGCGTCCTCGCGGGCCAGCATCTCCTTGGCCCAGAAGGCGTCCACCAGGGTCTTGGAGATCCAGGTGACCTCGCCGTTGTCGACGTGGCTCAGCGCGGTGAACAGTCGCAGGTCGACCGCGATCAGGTCGGTGTAGTACGCGAAGGCCGTCTGCTGGTCGACGCCGGCGCGGTCGACCGCCGCCCGCTGCTCGGCCAGCCGGCCCATCGCCTGCCGCGCCTCGGCGACCGCGGTGCGCACCTCGCCGGGCGCGCTGTCGGCGGTCTCGTCGGAGAGCGTCTGGAACTGGCGCACCGCGTCGTCGGTGAGCTGGCGCTGGCGGCGCAGCGCGTCCGTGACGCTGCCGGGCCGGGCGAGCGCCTCGGCGCTGAGCCGGCGCTCCTCCTGGAGGTTGTAGTAGACGTGGTTGGACGGCTGCCCGGCCTTCTGGGCCAGCAGGCCCTGGGCCGCCTGGCGTTGGAAGTCGAGGAAGGTCTGGCCGCTGGTGACCGCCCAGAGGGCGGCGAGGGCGAGACTGGGGACGACGGCCAGGACGAGCAGCGCCGTCCGCAGGGACAGGCGCGGGCGCCTGCGGGGGGACTTCGGCGTCGGGGGCCGCCGATTCGCACGCGCGCGCAGAGCTGACTCCTTGGGACTGGCGGCCGGCCTGGTGGGGTCGAACCGTCCGGGGCACGAGCTTTTGACGAAGTGATACTAGTCATACGGTGTGATAGGAGTGAAAACCCGTTCGCTGTCTGGATGGTATCTCCACACGGTCTTAACACACCGTCATCGAACAGTTGATGATGGGTGAACGAAGGGGTCGCTCGGGAAAAGGCCTCCGAGGGTTCCCGCAGCCGCCGCCGAGCGGTGCGACCGTATGCGGAGCGTGCACCGCCGACTGCCCGGACGACCGGTCCGCCGGTGCCCGATCGGGGCACCGTGGCCGCCCCGACCGCGCTCCGCGAGGCGGCCGGCCAGGCCCCCGGTGGCGCACCCGCCCGCGCCGCCCCGCCCGCGCCGTCCCGCGTGGGCATGGTGTCAGGGGGCGGGCGGTGGCCCCGATTTCGTCTTTCGATCATCCGTTGGTAGTTTCTTCCTCGTCGGCAGGACGAGATCGCGGGAGTGATCGCGGGCCAGGCCGGTCAGGCGTCGGTGGTGCAGTGGTAGCACGCCCGCTTTCAGCGGGAAGGGTTCGTTCGATTCGGGCCCGGCGCTCGGTGTACAAGGGCGGGAGTCGTCATCGACTCCCGCCCTTGTCGTTCTGCCCCGGGGCCGTGCGGTCCTAGCCCTGGCGCCCCTTGTCGTTGAGCCCCGGGCCCGAGGCCCGTGCCACGGCCACGAGGAACAGTCCGCACGCCGTCACGAGCAGCCAGCCGGGCCGCGAGGCACCGGCCAGACCGTCGGGGTCCACCCCCACCACCAGGCCCCCCGCGACCGCGATGCCGATCGCCGCGCCGACCTGGCGCGCGGTCGAGGTGATCGCCCCGGCCACCCCGGCCCGGGCCGGCGGCAGACCGCCGACCGCGGTGTTGGTGATCGGCGCGTTGGCGAAGCCGAAGCCGACGCCGATGAGCAGGTAGGCCGCCAGGAGCAGTGGGACAGGGGTGTCCCGGTCCAGACCCACCAGGCAGAGACCGCCGGTGGCGACGAAGGCCCCCGCCAGCAGGAGCGGCCGCCGCGGCCCGAGCCGGCCCACCAGGGCGCCGGACCACGGTGCGCACACGGTGGCCCCGAGCGCCATCGGCAGCGTCGCCGCGCCGGTCGCGAGCGCCGTCCAGCCACGGGCGTGCTGGAGATAGAGCGTGTTGAGCAGCAGGCTCACGTTCAGCGCGACGAACAGGGCCACGGCGCCCAGGGCCGCCATCGCGAACGGTGCCCGGCGAAAGAGCGCGAGGTCCATCAGGGGCTCCGGCCGGCGCAGCTCGACCCGGCCGAATCCGGCGGTCGCCAGCACCGCCACGGCGCCGCCGGCCACCGCCGCCGGCGAGGTCCAGCCGATCCGGGGCGCCTCGATCAGGACGGCGACCGAGGTGCCCAGGGCCACGACGAGCAGCAACTGGCCGGGCAGGTCGAGCCGTCGGGCGCGCTGCCCGCGCGACTCCGGCACGAACACCGCGACCAGAACCAGGGCGGCGAGGATGACCGGCGCGTTGATCCAGAACACCGAACGCCAGCCGAACGCCGCGATCAGCGCCCCGCCGGTGACCGGCCCCGCCGCCATGCTGAGGCCGAAGACGGACGCCCAGACGCCGATCGCCCGGGCCCGCTCGCGCGGGTCGGGCATCGTGTTCACCACGATCGCCAGGGCCACCGGACTCAGCATCGAGGCCCCGACCCCCTGGGCGGCCCGGGCCGCGACGAGGAGGCCGAGCGACGGCGCCACCGCGCACGCGAGGGAGGCGAGGCCGAAGACGACCAGCCCGCACTGGAAGACGCGCCGCCGTCCGAAGCGGTCCGCGAGGGCGCCGGCGGAGATCAGCAGGCCGGCCAGGACCACCGTGTAGGCGTCCACCACCCATTCCAGGCCGCTGGTGCCCACGCCCAGCCCGCGTCCGATCTCGGGCAGGCTGACGTTGACGATGGTGGTGTCCAGGCCGACCAGGAACATGCTCAGCGCGCAGACGGCCAGCACCGTCCATCGTCGGCGGGTGCTCATCGCGGGTCGATCAGCCAGGATTGTCGTGGTCACGGGCCCACCTTCGGTTCGGTATCGTCTGCGGCCCCATGCTCGGACCGGGTGGCAGCGCCGGCCCAGGAACTTTGCGAAGACTGCAAAACCGCTCCGGTCCACCGACGGATCGGATGGACCGGAGGAGCCCCCATGCACCGCACCGACCCCGTGGACGGCGTGGACCCGGCGGACCCCGTGGACCCGGTGGACCCGGTGGCCGCGGACACCGACGTCGAGGAGATCCTCGCCGGCATCGGGCCGCGGCTGCGGGCCCTGCGCCGCGACCGCGGGCTGACCCTGGAAGCCCTCGCGGCGGCCACCGGGATCTCGGTGAGCACGCTGTCGCGCCTGGAGTCGGGCAAACGGCGTCCGACCCTCGAACTGCTCATCCCGCTCGCCCGCACCCACCGCGTCGCCCTGGACCAGCTGGTCGCGGCGCCGGCCACCGGGGACCCGCGCCTCCACCTGAAGCCCCACCGCAGGGAGCCGGGCAACGTCCTGGTGCCCCTGACGCAGTACCCGGGCCGGGTCCAGGTCTTCAAGCAGGTGCTCGCCCACCGCGAACCGAAGCTCGTGACCCACGGCGGCTACGAATGGCTCTACGTGCTCGCCGGTGAACTCCGACTCATCCTCGGCGCCCGCGAGTTCACCCTCCGCCCGGGCGAGGTGGCCGAGTTCGACACCGGCGAGCCGCACTGGTTCGGCCCCACCGGCGCGCACGCGGTGGAGATCCTGCACCTGTTCGGCCCGCACGGCGACCAGGCCGTCGTCCGCACCGGCCCGTCGGCGACGGCTCCGTAAGACGGCCGGGCGGCCGCGCCAGGTCGGCGTCGCCGCCCCACGGTCGGGCGTGTGCGGGGCCCGGGTGCCGGGTGCCCGGGGGGTGCGGGGCGGGTCCGGGTGCCGAACGCCGCACGGTGAGGGAGTACGGACCGGCCGGCGGCGCCCCCGGTCATTCGGCGGGGACCGGCGGGGGCGGACCGGGTCATCCGGTGCGCGTCAATGCGGACCGACCGGCAAATAATTTCCGGGTGCACCCGTCGGATGGCGGTCTGTCCAGTTTTGCGAGGCGGCAAAAATCTTCCGGTTGACAGTCGCCGCAGCGTATTGAATTCTTTCAATCGCCGGGGAGGCGCGCAGCTCTTCGGACCGCTTGCGAGGGACTCCGGGGGCCGGCAGAGCAGCGGTGCAGGGATCACTGGATCAAGCGAGCGGCCGACCGGTCGAGTCCGACCTGTTCGGACGGCAGGTCGGACGCGGTTTCCACGAGTACGCCTGATCGCCCGGAATTGACGATGCCGATAACGGCCCGGTCCTGGGCCCGGTATTACCGTACCGAAATTCAACAAGGAATCTGGCGTGCATTCATACATGAACATCAAGAAGTCCGCGCGGATCAGCCACGACTTCTGGGAGGTCACCGCCGAGGCCGGGATGTTCGACATCGTGGTGTCCGGCCTCGGTGACGGGCGGCACCGGGCGCTGGCGGACGGCCACGAGTTCGTGAACATGTCGTCGTACTCCTACCTCGGCCTGGACACCCACCCGCGGATCGTCCGGGCGGCCGCCGACGCGGTGCTCGCCGAGGGAGCGCTCAACAGCTCGACCTCGCGGATGCGGATCCGCTTCGGCTCGCTGCGGGACGCCGAGACGGCGCTCTCCGAGTTGTTCGACGTCGAGGCACTGACCGTGGCCTCCTGCGCCGCGGCCGCCTGGGCGAGCCTGCCGCTGCTGGCCTCCGGGCTGCTGACGGACGGCGTCCCGCCGCTGATGGTCTTCGACAAGAACGCGCACTTCTGTCTCAACGCGATGAAGCCCGCGGTGGCCGACGAGGCCGAGATCGTCACCATCGGGCACAACGACGTGGACGCCCTGGAGGACCTCTGCCGCAAGCACCCGCAGGTCGCCTACGTCGCCGACGGCGTCTACAGCACCGGCGGGGCCGCGCCGATCCCCGAACTGCTGCGCCTCCAGGAGAAGTACGGGCTCTTCCTGTTCTTCGACGAGGCCCACGGGGTCTCCACCGTCGGCGAGCGCGGCCGGGGCGCGGTGCTGGAGGCGATGGCGGCCAACGGCGGGATGAACGACCGCACGCTGATCATCACCTCGCTCAACAAGGGCTTCGGCGCCTCCGGAGGGGCGATCTTCCTCGGTCGCAACGGTTCGCAGCAGCGCCGGGACACCGCGCTGCGCAACGGCGGCCCGCTGATGTGGTCGCAGCGCATCAACACCGCCGGGCTGGGCGCTATCACGGCCTCGGCGGAACTGCACGACTCCCCGGAGCTCAAGGAGCTCCAGCAGGCGCTCCAGGACAACATCGCGCTCTTCGACTCCCTGGTGGAGACCTCCTTCGCCGGTGACGGCCTGCCGATCCGCTTCGTGGACATCGGCTCCGAGGAGGCCACCATCCGCCTCGCCGGGACGCTGCTGGAGCGCGGCTACTACACCTCGCCGATCTTCTTCCCGGTGATCGGCCGGGGCAAGGCGGGCCTGCGGCTGATGCTGCGCGCCAACATGGCCGAGGCCGAGATCCGCGACTTCTGCGGGGCCCTGAACGAGGGCCTGCGGGCCGAGGCGGCGCGCGAGCCGGGTCAGGAGCAGCTCCGATGACGGCCCTGCGCTCGCACATCGACTCCTCCACCGAGGTGTTCCGCCGCAACGTCGCGGCCTTCGACGAGAAGCGGCAGGTCATCGCCCGGGCCCGGGCCGCCGCCATCGCCGGCGGGGACGAACGCTCGCGCCGGCGCCACACCGAGCGCGGCAAGCTGACGGCCCGCCAGCGGGTCTACCAACTGCTCGACCCGGGCACGCCGTTCATGGAGCTGGGCCAGCTGGCCGGGCACGAGGTCTACGACGAGCACGTGCCGTCGGCCGCGCTGGTCACCGGCATCGGCATGGTGAGCGGCCGCCCGGTCGTGGTCTTCGCCAACGACGCCACCGTCAAGGGCGGCAGCTACTTCCCGCTGACGGTGGAGAAGCAGCTCCGGGCCCAGCTGGTGGCCCGCGAGAACGGCCTGCCCTGCATCTACCTGGTGGACTCCGGCGGTGTCTACCTGCCGCTCCAGGAGCAGCTGTTCCCCGGCGAGTACCACCTGGGCCGGATGTTCCGCAACATCGCCGAGATGTCGGCGCTCGGCCTGCCGCAGATCGCCGCGGTGATGGGCAACTGCACGGCCGGCGGCGCGTACATCCCGTCGATGTGCGACGAGACGGTGATCGTGCGCGGCACCGGAACGGTGTTCCTGGGCGGCCCGCAGCTGGTGCGCGCGGCCACCGGCGAGGTGGTGGACGCCGAGACGCTGGGCGGTGCCGACCTGCACACCCGGGTCAGCGGGGTGGCCGACCACCTCGCCGAGAGCGACGAGCACGCGTTGGCGATCGTCCGGGAGATCATGGCGCGCGACGGCCGCCCGGCCCTCGCCCCGCCACCGCAGGCCCCGCGCCCGCCGCTGTACGACCCGGCGGAGCTGCCCGGCATCGTCAGCGCCAGCCTGCGCGAGCACATCCCGGCCCGGGACATCCTGGCCCGGCTGCTGGACGGCAGTGAACTCGCCGAGTACCGGGCGCGGTTCGGCCCGACCATCGTGTGCGGCACCGGCCACGTCGGCGGTTACCCGGTGGGCGTGGTGATCAACGACGGGGTGCTGTTCCCGGAGAGCGCCCAGAAGGCCGCCAACTTCATCGAGCTCTGCACCCAGCGCGACATCCCGCTGCTGTTCCTGCACAACATCAACGGCTTCATGGTCGGCGCCGAGTACGAGGCCGACGGCATCGCCAAGCACGGCGCCAAGCTGGTCAACGCGGTCTCCACGGCCAAGGTCCCCAAGTTCAGCCTGGTGATCGGCGGCAGCTACGGCGCCGGCAACCTCGCCATGTGCGGGCGCTCGATGGGCCCGCGGCTGATGGCCATGTGGCCGAGCGCCAAGTCCACCGTCGTCGGCGCCGAGCAGACCGCGACGGTGATGGCGCTGATCCGCAGCGACCAGCTCGCCAAGGAGGGCAAGGTCCTCTCCCCCGAGGAGGAGGAGTCGATCCGGCGCCCCATCATCGAGACGTACGAGCGCCAGTCCCACCCGCTCTACTACGCCGCCCGGATGTGGGTGGACGCCGTGGTGGACCCGACCGAGACCCGTGAGTGGCTGGCGCTCTGCCTGGCCATGTCGGCCGACGCCCCCAAGCAGGAGACGCGCTTCGGCGTGTTCAGGATGTGACGACGAAATGATCAAGCGTGTCCTGATCGCCAACCGTGGCGAGATCGCCCGGCGGATCGCCCGTACCTGCCGCCGGCTCGGCATCGAGTACGTCGCGGTCCACTCCGACGCCGACCGCTCCTCGGCCCATCTGGCGGGCGCCGTCGAGCGGGTCCGGATCGGCCCCGCCGCAGCCGCCGAGAGCTACCTGCACGTCGGCAAGCTGGTCGACGCCGCCGTCCGGACCGGCTGCGACGCCGTCCACCCCGGCTACGGCTTCCTCTCCGAACACCCGGGCTTCGCGGCGGCGGTCGCCGAGGCCGGGCTGGTCTGGGTCGGCCCGGACGCCGCGACGATCACCGCGATGGGCGACAAGTCGACCGCCCGCGCGCTGATGGCCGCCGCCGGCGTCCCCGTCCTGCCCGGCTCCGGCACGGCCACCGAGTCGGAGCCGGAGCTCCTGGCCGACGCCGAGCGGATCGGCTACCCGGTCATCCTGAAGCCCGTCGCGGGTGGTGGCGGCAAGGGCATGAAGGTGGTCCGCGCCGCCGCCGACCTGCCCGGGGCGGTCGCCGAGGCCGTCCGCCTGGGCCGGAGCAGCTTCGGCGACGGCCGGCTGCTCGTCGAGCGGTACGTGGAGCGGCCCCGCCACATCGAGGTGCAGGTCTTCGGTGACGGGCACGGGAACGTGGTGCACCTCTTCGAGCGCGAGTGCTCGCTGCAGCGCCGCCACCAGAAGATCGTCGAGGAGGCCCCGGCCGCCAACCTGCCCGACGCCGTCCGGGCGGAGCTGCTGGATGCCGCCGTCCGCGGTGCCCGGTCGCTCGGCTACGTCAACGCCGGCACCTTCGAGTTCATCCTGGACGCGGCGGACCGCTGCTACTTCCTGGAGGTCAACACCCGGCTCCAGGTGGAACACCCGGTCACCGAGGAGATCACCGGCATCGACCTCGTGGAGTGGCAGCTGAGAGTCGCCGACGGGCAGCGACTGCCGCTCGACCAGCACGAGATCACCGCCACCGGCCACGCCGTCGAGGTCCGCGTCTACGCCGAGGACCCGGCCGACGGGTTCCGGCCCGCGCCGGGCCGGGCGGCCGCCGTCCGCTGGCCGGCCGGCATCCGGGTGGAGGCGGCGTTCGACGACACCGGGTCGGGGTACGGCGCGGCCTCGGCCGGCTCCGGAGGCCCGGACCCGCTCCTCGACGGGCCGGTCGGTGGCGGGCCGGGCGGCGGTGGCGCCTTCGGAGGCAGTGCGTTCGGGGGCAGTGCCTTCGACGGCGGTGCCTTCGGGGGCGGGGCCGAGGTCCCGGCCTTCTACGACCCGATGTTCGCCAAGCTGATCGCCCACGGCCCGGACCGCCCCAGCGCGCTGCGCCGGCTGCTCCCGGCCGTCCGCGACACCGCCCTGCCCGGGCTGACCACCAACCTCGGCTTCCTCGCCGAACTCCTCCAGGCACCCGCCGTGGTCGCCGGGCGGACGGACACCCACCTGGTGGACACCCTGGTCTCCGCCCCGGCCGGGCGGCCGGAGCAGGGCGAGCCGGCCGGCCCCGCGCACCGGACCGACCACGTCCTGGCCGCCGCGGCCTGTGCGGCGGCGATGCAGATCCCGCCGGTCGGCGAGGCCCCGGCCTCCCCGTGGCACGGCGCCGTCGGCCCGTTCGACCGTCACCGGCTGGACCCGGTCGCGCCGTTCGGCCGGGTCGTCCTGCGCCACGGGCGGCGGACGGTGCAGGCTGGGCTGACCGGGCGGCGCGGCGGCGCCGTCGACGTCCAGGTGGAGTCCACCCCGTTCACCGTCACCCTCGCCGCCGTAGCGGGTCACCCCGGCCTGTTCCAGGGCACCGTCGGCGACCGGCGCTGGACCGGCCTGCGCAGTGCGGCCGGCTGGGAGCTCTCCGTCGACGGGCACCGGGTGGCGCTGGCCGCCCAGAGCTTCGCCGAGGGCGGCTCCGGAGCCGCCGACAACGCCGTGAAGTCGCTGATGCCGGGCACGGTGGTCGGGCTGCTCTGCGAGGTCGGCGACCGGGTCGAGGAGGGGGACGCCCTGGTCATCGTCGAGGCGATGAAGATGGAGAACCGCATCCTCGCCCCGTTCTCGGGCGTCGTCACCGGGATCCGGTGCGCCGTGCGCGACCTGGTGGCGACCGAACAGGTGCTGGTCGAGCTCGCGGCCGACCCCGAAGCCGCCTGAGTCCCGCACGACCCGCCGCCAGCGCGACCCCTCGGGCGCGATCCCCCCGACTGTCCGACCCCCCGCATGTCCGACCCCTGATGCACCCCCGCACCACGCACGCAAGGAGCCCTCGTATGCCCGCAGAACCAACCCCCCAGAAGCTGCTGCTGGTCGGTGGGGTACGGGCGGTGCCGCTCGGCCTCGACATGGCGAAGCTCGCCCTGGACCAGGCCCACGCGCGCGGGCTGCGGACCCACCTGACCAACCAGGAGGCCGTCCTCGCCGCCACCCCCGGAGTGACCGAACAGGCCGGCGCCGTCTCGGCGGTGGACTTCGCCCGCCCCGGCGAGGCCGCCGCCTGGGCGCGCGACCGGGCCGGCGAGGGGGAGCGCTTCGACGCCGTCCTCGCCCTGCAGGAGATGGCCCAGGTGGCCGCCGCCGAGACGGCCGAGGCCCTGGACCTGCCGGGCAACCCGCCGGAGGCCGTCCGCCGGGTGCGCACCAAGGACGCCTGCCGGGCCGCACTGGCCGCCGCCGGCTTCCGGCAGCCCACCGTCGAGCTCTGCGCCGACGAGGCGCAGGCGGCGGCCTTCCTGACCGGGTCCACCGGGCCGTGGATCGTCAAGCCCCGTGACGCGATGGGCAGTACGGGCGTGAGCCGGATCACCGGACCGGACGGACTCCCGGCCGCGATCGCCCTGCTGCCCGGACAGGGGCCCTTCCTGGTCGAGGAGTTCGTCCAGGGAGCCGAGTACAGCGTCGAGGGCCTCTTCCTCGGCGGCGAGCCGGTCGTCATCGCGGTGACCGAGAAGGAGAAGGTGGAGCCGCCGTTCTTCGTCGAGGTCGGCCACATCCTCCCGGCCGAACTCCCGGACGCGCAGCGCGAGGAGATCGAGCGACAGGTACGGGCGGCGCTCGCCGTCCTGGGCCTGCGCTCCGGCGCCTTCCACGTCGAGCTCTGGCTGAGCCCGGACGGGATCGTGCTCGGCGAGGTGCACGGCCGGTTCGGCGGCGACTGGATCCACCGGATGCTCGCCCACGTCGTCCCCGGCCTGGAGCTGTTCGGCCTCATCTACGACGACCTGCTCGGCCTTCCGCGCGCCGCCGCGCCGGCGCCGACCCGGGCCGCCGCCGCCCGCTACCTCACCCCGCCGTCCGGCCTGGTCACCGCGGTCGAAGGCTGGACGGAGGCCGCCGGACACCCGGACGTGCTCTACGCCGACCTCGCCGTCGCGCCCGGCGGCACCGTCCGGCCGCTGCGCACCTCCGGGGACCGGGTGGGCGTGATCGTGGTCGGGGCCGACACCCCGGACCAGGCCCGCAAGCTCGCCCGCGAGCTGGCCGATTCCGTCCGCTTCACGGTGGAGCCCGCCCGTACGGCGGCGCCCGCATGACGCGCACGGACACCCCGCCCCGGGTCGCTGGCCTGCTGGGCCGGCTGACCGCCACTCTGCTGCCCGGCTCGCGACAGGGCCGGATCATGGCTGCCGGCACCACGGTGGACGCGGTCGCCAACGGCCTGTACCTGGCCACCGCCACGCTCTACTTCGTCCGCTACCTCGACATCACCGCGGTCGCGGTCGGGACGGCGATCGCCGCCGCCAACATCGCCGGGCTGCTCAGCCCGCTGGTCTTCGGACCGCTCGCGGACCGGCTCGGCGCACGTCCGGTCTACGTGGCGCTGACGCTGGTCCGAGGGGCCGGCTTCATCGGATACGCCCTGGTCGGCAGCTACGCCGGCTACCTGGCCGTCACCTGTCTGACCATCGCTGCCGCCCGGGCCTGCTCGCCGCTGCTCCAGGTGATCGTCGGCGAGTTCGAAGGAGCCGCCGAGCGGACGAAGACGATGGCCTCGCTGCGCGCCATCACCAACATCGGGCTCACCGCCGGCTTCCTGCTGGCCGCCCTGGTGCAGGCCGCGCAGTCCCGGGCCGCCTTCGTCGCGCTCTTCCTGTTCAACGCGGCCGCCTTCGCCGCCGTCGCGCTCGCCGTGGTGCGGGCCGGCCGGGTGGCGGGATCGGCGGCCCCCGCGCCGGCCGCGCCCGCCGAGGCCGCGGCGCAGAGCGGCTCGCCGTACCGGGACCGGCGGTTCCTGCTGGTCACGGCCGCCAACGCGGTGCTGATGCTGCACGACTGCGTGCTCTTCATCCTGCTGCCGCTCTGGGTGGTGGAGCGGGCCGGGCTGCCGGCCAGTGCCAGCTCGGCCCTGCTGGCGATCAACACGGTGCTGACGGTGGTGCTCCAGCTCTCGGTGGCCCGGTTCGCCCAGGGGTTGGCCAAGGCGCTGCGGATGCTCCGGATCGCCTGCCTCTTCCTGGTGCTGGCCTGCGCGTTCTTCGCCTTCGCCGACGGCCGGAGCAGGTACCTGGCGCTGGCCGCCGCGGTGGTGGCCGTCGCGCTGCTGACCGTGGGGGAGAACCTGCACGCCGTCTCGCGCTGGGAGATCTCCTACGAGCTCTCGCCCCCGGCCGGCCGCTCGCGCTACCTCTCGCTCTTCAGCACGGGCATGAGCGCGCAGCTGATCGTCGGCCCGTTCCTGGCCACCGGCCTGCTGCTGCCGGCCGGAGCGGTCGGCTGGGTGCTGCTCGCCGCGCTGTTCGCGGGCGCGACCACCGTCACGGTGCTCGCCGGCCGCACCGCCGTCCAGGCTTCGCCGGTGTCCGACTCGGAGGCGCTGACCGGCTGATGTCACTCTGCGTTGCTTGAACGAGCACAGCCAAGGAAGTACAGTCCCCCTAGCGCGTGTCAAGGGTCACGCGGGCACACCGGGGGGTGGACTTCTTGTTGCGGTACTCAGACGCGGTGTTCCCCGGTCTGCCGTTCCGATGTCGGTCGTCCCACTGAACCGAGCGTTCAGTCAAGGGACTTGTCATCGCCGCGACCGGACCGACGAACCATCGGCTCCGCCGGCACTTCGGGCTGCCCGAACTTCGACACGTCCCCCCGGGACCGCCATCGTCGAATGCAGGAACAGACCGGAGTGAGCCATGGTGCTGCGCGAGGCACTGAGCATCCCCATCCCTCTCGACCACGACGAATCGACCACCGCCGAACTCCCCGGCCTCGCCAGTCTGCTGCGTGACTGGCGAAGCCGGGCCGGCCTGCGGATGGGGCTCGCCAAACCGCTGCCCCAGATGGTCGTCGCCACCAGACTCGGCATGAGCGAGCGCTGGTACCGCGATCTGGAACGCGGCGGCACGGCCCGCTTCGACCCCAGACTGCTGGCGCTGCTCGCCGACGTGCTGCTGCTCGACGCGGACGAGCGCGCCACCCTCTACCTCTACGCCATGGGCGGCACCCCGTCCGCCGGCCCGGCCCGCCCGGAGGACCTGCACGCCCTCCAGGAGCTGGTCGACCGCCAGTCGCCGAGACCGGCCTTCATCGCCGACCGCGCCTGGACCGTCGTCGGCCACAACCGGGCCGCCGCCGAGTGGTTCCCCTGGATGCGCCACCCCGGGGCGAACTTCGCCCGCTGGGTGCTGACCGCCCCGGAGGCCCGCGAGCAGGTCGCCGACTGGACGTGGCAGGCCCGGATGACCCTCGCCATGATCCGTTTCGCGCTGGCCCGCTACCCGGGGGACGAGGCGGTGGTCGCCCTGCTCACCGACGTGCTGCGCGACCCGCTCTGCCGCCGGCTCTGGGCGGGGCGGGCCTGCGTGGTCGCCAACCGAGACGGGGACCGCTTCGGCCTGCGGCTGCCGCACCTGTCGCCCGAACCGATCGAGACGGTCGCCCAGGTCCTGACCCCCGGCGGCCGGCCGGACCTGAGCTTCGTCGTCCTGGGCCCGCCGCCCGGGGTCTGACGCCGGGCGGCGGGCCCCACCGGGTGCGGGCGCGGCGTCAGTGGAAGCGCGTCACGAACCGGCGCTGCCAGGGCGTCTCGACGGCGCGCCGGTCGTAGTGCTCCCGCACGTACGCCACCGCCTCACCGGCCGGCACCCCGTCCAGCACGGCCAGGCAGGCCAGCGCGGTGCCCGTCCGCCCGAGGCCGCCGGCGCAGGCCAGTTCGACCCGCTCGGAGGCCGACCGCTCCCAGACCTCCCGGAAGGCCCGCGCCGCCTCGGCCCGGTCGGCGGGCAGCCGGAAGTCGGGCCAGCGGAGCCACCGGTCGGCCCAGGGCACGGCCGGCGGTCGGTGCCCCAGCAGGTAGAGGCCGAAGGCGGGCTGCGGCCCGGCCGGCAGCGGCCGTCGCAGACCGCGCCCCCGGACCAGTCGGCCGGACGGCAGGCGCAGCACCCCGGCGGCGGTGGGGTCCCAGGTGACGGAGGCGGTCATGGGGCGAGCCTACGGCGCACCCGGCGGCGTGGTGCGTCCGACCGGTCAGGAGGCCGTGTACAGCGTGGTCGGGGTGTTCCCACTGGCGCAGGCGGCGCAGACGCACCGGCTGAGCGAGCGGGACAGGTCCGGGGAAGGTCGTCCTCACCGTCGGCCGACGCCCGGACCGAGGCCGGGTCCGGGTCCGGGTCCGCCCGATCCGACATCGCGGCCAACTCGGCGTAGTGCACGGCTGGCTGACACCTGGTCGATAGAGTCCGGTGCCATGGCTGATGCGATCGAATCCCCGGTGGTGCCGGGCGCCGGGCGGCTGGCGGGCAAGTCGTGTGTGGTGACGGGTGCGGCGAGCGGGATCGGCCGCGCGGTGGCCGAACGCTTCGCCCGGGAGGGCGCGTCGGTGGTCGCGACCGACCTCGACGCCGACGGCCTGGGGCGGCTGGCGGACGAGCTGCCGCACGCCGTCAGTACGGTGGTCGGCGATGTCTCCCGGGAGGACGACGCCCGCCGGATGATCGGCGCCGCCGTCGAGCGGCACGGCCGGATCGACGTCCTGGTGGCCAACGCGGGGGTACTCCCGTTGATGGAGATCACGGAGGCGGACGCCGAGGAGTGGGACCGGGTGATGGCCGTCGACGGCCGGGGGATGTTCCTCACCTGCAAGTACGCGATCGAGGCGATGACCGGGCCCGGCGGCGCCGGTGGCGCGATCGTCTGCCTCTCGTCGATCTCCGGCGAGGCCGGTCAGCGCGGCCAGGCCGTGTACGGGCCCGCCAAGTTCGTGGCGTCCGGCCTGACCAAGCACCTCGCCGTCGAGTGGGCCGACCGCGGCATCCGGGTCAACGCGGTGGCTCCCGGCACCATCACCACCGAGCGCGTCCGCCGGCTCCAGGACGAACCGGGCGGCTCCGAGTACCTGACGGCGATCGAGAAGATGCACCCGATGGGCCGGCTCGGGACGCCCGCGGAGGTGGCTGCGGCGGTGCTCTTCCTGGCCTCGGACGACGCGTCCTTCGTCACCGGGGCCGTTCTCCCGGTGGACGGTGGCTATCTGGCGCAGTAGGCCGTCGGACGCCCAGCTCCTCGACCAGGGCTGAAACACCGTCCGGTCCGCAGCCGGCGGTGAGGCTCGGCGGTGAGGAGGGCGCAGGCGGAGGAGCAGGACCTGTCCGCTCCCGGCGATCGCCGCCCCGGGCAGGCCTGCCCCGAGCTGCTCACCGGCCTCGCCGCCGAACGCGCCCGGATCACCGATGCCGTACGCGAACTCGACGCCGTACGGGGTCTGTTGGACGCCATCATGGTCCGCTGTGGCGCCCGGGTGAGCTGATCACCACGCCCCGGCCGGACGCCTCCTCAGCTCGGAAGGCTCCCCGGAGAAGCCCACCTCGCCCCGGTGCAGCACGTGGACGACGGCCGCGCCGGTGAGGCTGCGCGGCAGCGACTGCGCGGTCAGCACGACCGCCCGGCCCTCGGTGGCGGCCGTGGCGAGCAGGTGCGCGTGCAGCCGGGCGGTGACGGCGGGCGCCAGCCCCCGGTCCGGCTCGTCGAGCAGGAGCAGGCCCGGTCGCGCGGTCAACGCCCTGGCCACGGCCACCAGTTGCTGCTGACCGCCGGAGAGCGTCCCGGCCGGGCGGGGCAGCAGGGCGGTCAGCTCGGGGAAGAGCGCGAGAGCCTCCGCGGCCGGGGCCCCGCCGAGGCCGAGGTGCTCGGCCACGGTGAGCGAGGCGAACACCGCCCGCTCCGCCGGCACCAGCGTCAGCCCGAGCCGGACCCGTCGGTGGACACCGAGCCCGGTGACGTCCCGCCCCCGCCAGACCACCCGCCCGGCGGCGAGCCGCACCACCCCGGCGAGGGCGTGCAGCACGCTGGTCCGTCCGGAGCCGTTGCGGCCGAGCAGGACGGTGACGGCGCCGGCCGGGAACACGAGGTCCACCCCGTGCAGCGCCTCCAGCGGCCCGTACCGGACGCGGGCCTGCTCCAGCGCGGCTTCGACGGTCATGCGGCGGTCACCCCCGGCGCCGACCCGTGCGCCGGCCCCGGGCCGACCCCCGTCCCGCCCCAGGCCCGGGCCACCCGGGCGTCGGCGAGCACCACGGCCGCCGGTCCGCAGGCCACCACCCGGCCGCCGGCCATCGCGTACACGGTGTCGGCCAGCTCGCGGACCAGATCGGGGTCGTGCTCGACCAGCAGCAGCGCGATGCCCCGGTCGGCCAGGCCGCGCAGGACGGAGACCAGCCGGGCGGTCTGCGCGGTGTCCAGCCCGGCCGCCGGCTCGTCCAGCAGCAGCACCCGGGGGTCGCCCGCCAGCGCGCGGGCCAGCTCCACCAGGCGCAGCACCCCGGTCGGCTGGTCTCCGGCCGGGTCCGCCGCGAAGTCCTGGAGGCCGAACAGGGCGAGCGCGCGCGCCGTCGCGGCCTCGACGGCGCGCGCGTCCGGGCGGCGGCCGTGCCGCTGCTCGGCACCGATCCGGACGTTGTCCGCCACCGCGAGGGTCGGAAAGACGGCGATCTGCTGGAAGGTCCGGGCCAGACCGAGCCTGACCCGGGTGTGCTCGGGCAGCCGGGTGACGTCCCGGCCGCCGAGCAGCACCCGGCCGGCGTCCGGGCGGACCGTCCCGGCCAGGCAGTCGAACAGGGTGCTCTTGCCGGCGCCGTTCGGCCCGACCAGCGCGGTGATCCGCCCCGGCGGCGCGGCGAGGTCCACCCCGGCGACCGCCTCGATCCCGCCGTACCGGCGGACCACCCCGCGGGCCGTCAGCCGGGCCCGGTCGACGCCCGGCCGGCTCACGGCCGCGCCTCCTCGGCCGCCGCGGCGGCCCGCCGGGCGGCGATCAGGGCGCGGACCCGGCGCCCGGCCGGGGTGAGGCGCCCGGGTGGCAGTGCGGCGGCCGGGTCCGCCGGGCGGGGGCGGGCCGCCCGGGCCGCGACCCCGGCCAGGCCGCCCGGCAGGCGGCCGATCGTCGCCGCCAGCAGGCCGACCGCGACCGCCGACACCCCGGCCACCGTGCCCGCGTCCAGGCCGATCAGCAGCGCGGCGGCCAGCACCGCTCCGAGCGCGCTGTCCGCACCGGCCACCACCACCGCGGCGAACCAGAGCAGTCCGCGCACCGGATCGAACGAGGCCGGGTCGAAGGCCCGCCCGGCCAGACCCATCAGTGCGCCGCCGAGCCCGGCCAGCGCCGCCCCGGCCACGAAGGCGAACAGCTTCAGCCCGGGCACGTTCACGCCCGCCGCGACCGCGCCCGGCTCGTGGTCACGCATCGCCGTCAGGGCCCGGCCCGGCCGACCCCGGTGCAGCCCGCGCACCACCAGCAGGCCCAGTCCGAGCAGCAGCAGCTCGGCGAGGTAGAAGGCGCGGTCGCCGGCCAGGAAGGCGGGCCGGTCCAGGGTGAGCCCGGTGGTCGCGTACGGCTGCTGGAAGACGAAGCGGCTCATCGCCGTCCCGACCGCGAAGGTGACCAGCGCCAGCGCCAGCCCGCGCCGCCGGATCGCCGGCCAGCCGGTGAGCAGCCCCAGCGGGGCGGTCGCCAGCACCGCGAACAGCAGCGCGGGCACGGCGGGCAGCGCCGGGACGAAGGGGATCCGCCCGGACATCAGCAGCGCCGTGCCGAGCGCGCCCAGCCCCGCGTACCCGGCCTGGCCGAGCGAGATCTGCCCGCCGTAGCCGGTCACCAGCACGATCGAGAGCAGGACCAGGGCCAGCGCGGGCACCAGCAGGGCGCTGCGCAGATCGTTGTCGCGAAAGCCCAGCGGCAGCAGGAGCAGTACCAGGCAGACCGCCCCGGCCGTCCGGCCGCCGCCGGCCGGTCCGCGCGCGGTGAGCGGGGCGCGGTCGCCGGATCCGCCGGTGATCCGCGGCCCGGCCAGCAGCGCGGCGGCCAGCAGGGCCACCACGAACAGGTTGGCCTGCACCGCCTGGACCAGCGGCAGCAGCTGGCCGGACGGGCGCACCCTGGTCAGCTCGGCCTGCGCGATCCCGAGGCCGAGGCCGGTCGCCACCGCCACCGGGATGCTGCGCAACCGCGCCGCCACCGCGACCGCCATCGTCTCCATCACCAGCAGCGGCAGCCCGTACGGGTCGAGCAGCAGGTACGGCGCGAGGGCGACGCCGACCAGACCGGCGGTGAACGAGCCGAACGCCCAGCCCGCAGCCGAGACCCGGTCGGAGTCCACCCCGGCCAGCCGGGCCAGCCGGCGGTCGTCGACGACGGCCCGCAGCCGGAGCCCGAACCGGGTGAAGCGGGTGGTGGCGGCCACCGTCAGGGCGAGCACCAGGATGGCGGCGAGCTGCGCCACGGCGTCGGGGCGCAGGGTGTGCCCGCCTGGCAGCGCGATCGGGGTGGCGCCGAACGGGGACGGCGCGCCGCTCACCGGAGCGGTGCCCCAGACCAGCACGACCACCCCGATGAGCAGCACGAACACGCCGACACCGGCGACCATCGTCTCGGCCGTGCCGGCGCCGCGCCGTTGCAGGGGCCGGTACACCAGGGAGTCCAGCAGCACCCCGAGCGCGGGTGCGACCAGCAGCAGACAGCAGGCGAGGGCCGGCCAGACCGGCCAGTGCCGTACCACCACCAGGTCGCGCAGCAGATAGGCGACGAGCATCGCCTGGGCGCCCTGGGCGAGGTTGAGCACGCCGGTCGCGCGGTGGCAGACGACCAGGCCGATCCCGCTGAGGGCGGCCGCACTGCCGACGGTGAGACCGGCCAGGGCGAGGTCGACGGTGAGGCCGAGGGAGTCGAGGGCGGGGGAACCGGGCACGGGTGGCACCGCCTCAGCCGGCCGGGTGGGCGGGTCCGGCGGGTTCGGGCCCGCCCGGGCCGGCGACGGGTTCGCCGGGTTCGCCGGGTTCGCAGACCAGGCAGGGGGCGAGCCCCCGCGCCCGTACGGCGGCGGCGTCCACCGGCTGCGCACCGGGCTTGCCGCTCACCAGCGGGCAGCCGGGCCGGTGGTAGAGCGTGCCGTCGGCGAGGGCGAGCGGTCGGGTACCCGTCGGCGGTCCGGTACCCGTCGGTGTGGTGGACCTCTCGGGGTCGGCGGGCCCGTCCGGCCCGTCCGGTTCGCCGGGCTGGTCGGGCTGGTCGGGTTCATCGGGTTCGACCAGCAGGGTGTAGAGCCGCTCGACCCGTCGGTCCGTCAGGTCGCCGTGGGCGGGTGGGGGCGGCCCGGCCGGGGGCCGGCCGGATGAGCGCAGGGCGACCAGCACGATGCCCGCCACGATCAGCGCCGCACCCGGAACGGTCGCGGAGGCCAGGTAGGGGATCTGCTGTTCGACGAAGGCCTCGCCGGAGACCCCGTACCAGCCCAGGACGCACAAGGCCGCCCCGGCGGCGGCGAGCGTCCAGCCGGGCCACTCGCGGGCGCCCCGGGCCGTGCGCACCGCGCGGGCGGCCGAGCGCAGCAGCCCCGAGCCGGGCCGCTCAGCCGTCCCCTTCAGTATGGTACGAGGCCTTTCGCCCCCAGATTGCGATTCGTCCATGAATCCGCCTTGATGGTGTCACGTGCGACATTTCCAGGATCGGCCTGGAACAGCATCCGGAGATCGGCCCGCCGGCCAGCGCGGTGCACCCGAGCGGTCGGTGCCGCACCCGGGCGGTGGGAGCCGCGTTCGTCGAGAGGAACACCATGCGCGTAAGGCAGAGCGGCACCCGTCGGGGCGGTGGCCCGGTCCTGCGGTCGGTGGGCGCGCTGCTCGCGCTGCTGCTGGTGGGCGCGGTGGCCGGGTGCAGCAGCAGCACCTCCGGCTCCACGGCCTCGGGGTCGGCCTCGGTGTCGGCATCCCTCTCGGGGACGGCCTCGGCGACCGCGAGCAGCAGTACGAGCGGGAGCGCGAGTGGGAGCGCGAGCGCCGGCGCCACCGCGCCCGCCGATCCGGCGACCGCGACGAACCAGGTCACCGCCAACTGGGAGAAGTTCTTCGACCCCTCCACCCCCATCCCCGAGAAGGCCTCGTTGCTCCAGAACGGTGACGTACTGCTCCCGGTGCTGGAGGGCTTCTCGCAGGACCCGCGGGTCGGCCAGGTCAAGGCCAGGGTCACGAACGTGGCGTTCACCTCGCCGACCGAGGCCACCGTCACCTACGAACTCTCGCTCCAGGGCGCCGTGGTCGAGCCGAGCGCCACCGGGCAGGCCGTCCTCGACAACGGCACCTGGAAGGTCTCCCGCTCCTCGCTCTGCGGCCTGCTCACCCAGGCCGGCGGCGCGAGCGGCACCCCGATCCCCGGATGCAGCTGACGGCCCCGCCGTCCCGCCGGGCCGCCGACGCACCCCCACGTCGGCGGCCCACCCGCCGTGTCCGCCACCGGACCCCGGGTCGCCGCGGGGCCGCCGCCCTCACCGCCCTGCTGCTCGCCACCGCCACCGCCTGCGGCACCCGGCTGCCGGTGAGCGCCTTCACGCACCGCCCCACGCCGGCGGGCGCGAGCACCGGCGTCGGGGCCAACCCCGCCTCCGACACCGGTGTCACGGCGTCGGAGATCCGGATCGGTATCGTCACCTCGCTCACCAGTCCGGTCGGCAGCGAGGTGTTCAGCGGTCCGCGCTACGGGGCGCAGGCCTTCGTCCAGGCCCTCAACGACCGGGGTGGGCTGCACGGGCGCACCGTCAAGCTGGTCACCTGCGACGACGGCGGCAGCGGCATCGGCAACCAGGACTGCGTGCACCGGCTGATCGACCAGCAGCACGTCTTCGCCTTCGTCTCCGGCAGCGTGCTCGACTACGCCGGCGCGTCGTACGTGAGCGGGAAGGGCGTGCCGGACATCGGCGGCCAGCCGATCGGCACCGCCTACGACCGGTGGCCGCACCTCTACGGCATCTACGGCAGCAGTGCGCCGCGCGACGGGCAGGCCGTCGGCTGGAACGGGACGCTCTACCAGACCCCCGAGGCGTTCCGGTTCTTCACCGAGCGGCTGGGCACCACCAGCGCGGCCGTGGTCGCCTACAACCAGGCCGACTCGGCGCGCTACGCCGCCCAGTTGAAGAGCGGGCTGGAGGCGGAGGGCTACCGCGTGCTGATGCAGACGGTCGACTTCGCGCTCCCGAACTTCCAGGCGGTGGCCGCCGCCGTCCGCGCCGACGGCTCGCAGCTGCTCCTCGACGCCATGGACACCCGGGGCAACGCGGCGCTCTGCCGGGCGCTGGACGAGGCGGGGGTGCGGGTCACGGCGAAGGCGACCAACGTCCAGAACTGGTCGCAGGCCGTCGGCACCGACTACCAGGCCTCGCCCGACTGCCGCAGCGCGCTCTGGGCGACCTCCGCCAGCCTCAACTACGAGGACGTGCAGTACCCGGCGGTCCGGGACTTCCGCACCGCGATGGCCCGTTACCACCCCGACCGCGAGCCACTGCTCTCGGCCTGGGAGCTGGAGGGCTGGGCGGGCGCCCAGTGGCTCACCGACGCGATGGACTCCTGCGGCGCCGAACTCACCCGGGCCTGCGTCGAACGGTTCATGAACCGCGCCGAGCCGTACGACGCGCACGGGCTGATCCTGCCCGCCTCCTTCGTCCCGCAGCCCCCGCCGACCGGACCGACCCGGGCCTGCCTGAACGCCGCCCGCTGGCAGGACACCGCCTACGGGGGCCGGGGCGGCTGGGTCACCCAGGTGGCCTCGATGGAGACCACCTGTTTCGAGGTGCCGCAACTGCCCTACCGGCCGTGACGCGTGCCAGGCCACCGCGAGTGGGGCGGCCTCAGCGGAGGCGCTCCACCGCGACGATCGCCGCGTCGTCGTCCAGCCGTCCGCCCGCATGCGCCAGCAGGTCGTGACGCACGTGCTCCACCAGGGCGGTCGGCGGGCCGGCGGGCCAGGCCGCGAGGCGCTCGGCGAGCGGGTAGAACCGCCGCCGGGCGTCGCGGGCCTCGATCACACCGTCGGTGTAGATCAGCAGGAGGTCGCCGGGCAGGAAGGGGAACTCGTCCACCCGGTAGGAGCCCGGGGCGAGTTCGCCGAGCCCGAGCGGCGGGGCGGGAAGGCGGGCGTTCAGCGCGGTGACGCCGCCGTCCCGCAGCAGCAGCGGGGGTGGGTGGCCGCAGTCGATCAGGCGGATCACCGAGCCGTCGTCGGGGATGTCCAGGATGGCGGCGGTGATGAACGACTCGCCGCTGTCGTCCGCGGCCTCTCCGGCGCCGTCGCCCGCGCCCGCGCCCGCCCGGCCGTCCCGTCCAGGCCCGCCGTCCCGCTGCTCGCTGCGGTGCTGCTCACCGAGCTGGGTGAGGCCCCAGCGGACGCTGCCGTCCAGATAGTCGGCGAGGTCGGGGAGGTCGGCGTGCAGGTGCGCGGCCGCGCGGAAGGCGCCGAGCAGCAGGGCGGCTTCGCCGAGTGAGGCGATGCCCTTGCCGCGGACGTCGCCGACCAGCAGCCGGGTGCCGCCGGCGGTGCGGGCCGCCGCGTAGAGGTCGCCGCCGACCTGCGCCTCGGCCTCGGCGGCGAGGTAGACGGAGGCGAGGCGCAGCTGCCCGATCCGGTCCGGCAGCGGGCGCAGCAGGACGCGCTGGGCCGCCTCGGAGACCGAGCGGATCTGGGCCAGCTCCCGTTCGTGGCGGTCGCGCAGCACCCGCAGGCCGACGATCAGCACCGACACGACGACCTGCGCGCCGAGCTGCGTCTCGTGGTTGGGGGTGGTGAGGCCGTCGCGTGTGATGCCGATGACGGTGAGGGCGGCGAGCGCGAGCAGGGCGACCAGGGCGGTGCTCCGCGCGCCCGCGAAGGAGGCCGTGATCGCGGGCGCGACGATCAGCAGCGGCCCGAGGTGGATCGCCGGCGGCGCCAGGATGTCGACCACGGTGATGACGACGATCAGCGCGAGCGGGAGCGCCGTCAGGGCGTGGCGGCCGGGCCGCCACGACGGGCGGTGGTCACGGGGACGCGGCCGAAGGGGCACCTCTCCTCTGTACACCGTCCGGGTGGTGCCCCGCACCCCGGCGCGCGAGGGTCGGCCCGCGACCGGCGCGACCGGGCTCCGGGCGGCTCAGTCCTCGGAGCCGTAGCGCGCGAGGTAGCCGGCGAAGCGGGCGACGTCATCGTCGGACCAGTCGGTGAAGCGGGCGGTGAAGGCGATCCGGCGCTGCTCGCCGGCCATGCGCAGCAGGGTCAGGCCGGCCTCGGTGGCGCGCAGGATCTGGCCGCGCTGGTCGTCCGGATCGGTTTCGCGGCGCAGCAGGTCGAGCTTCTCCAGCGCGGTGACCTGGCGGCTGACGGTGGACTTGTCGAGCATGAAGTACGAGGCGACGTCGGCGGCTCGGCAGCCACCGCGCTCGTTGATCAGGTCGAGGATGCTGTAGGTGACCAGGGAGAGGTCCGGGTGCAGCTGGGAGGCCTTGTGCCGGGCGCGCCGGGCGAAGGCGGTCAGCTCGCGCTGGATGATGTCGATCGATGTCTCGCGGCCGGGCACGGCGGTCCTACCTCCTCGGTAATTTGTTGCACTATACAACGATTTTGCGGTCCGTGGCGTCCGGCCGCCCGCTGCCCCGCTCGGGTGAGCCGGCCCCGTGTCGGTCGCGGCGGGCCGCGAGTGACCGGGGGGCGGGCTCAGCCGGCCCGAGGTCCGTCGGCCGGGACTCCGCCGTTCGGAGCCTTCGGAGCCCCGTCGCCCCGGGCCCCGTCCTTCTGAGCCCCGGTGCCCGGTGCCCCGCCGTCCCGGGTGCCGATGGCGGCCGCGGCCTGCCAGGCGCGGGCGGCCGCGATCCGGCGGGTCGCACTCGGATGAGTGGCGAACAGTAGCTCAAGCACCCGGGGCGGGTCGACATCGGACACGTTGGCCAGTGCCAGTCTGCGCTGCATGGCGATGAACTGCTCGGGATCCGAGGTCAGTTCGAGGGCGTGCCGGTCCGACCGTGCCTCGACCCGGCGGCTCACCGCGCACTGAACCGGCCCCGACAGGGCGCCCAGCAGGGCCGCGCAGGCCGCCAGCAGCGGCAGCGCGCGCGGATCCGCCGCGTCCGTCGCCCCCGCCGCCGACAACAGCGGACCCCAGCCGGTCAGCAGACCGAGCAGGCAGACCACCACGGCCGCCCCCGCCGCGCCCAGCAGCGTGCCGGTCAGCACGTCCCGGTGCTTCACGTGCCCCAGCTCGTGCGCCACCACCAGCTCCACCTCGCGCGGCTCGGCGGTGGACAGCAGCGTGTCGTAGACGACGATCCGCCGGGTCGCGCCCAGGCCGGACACATACGCGTTGAGGGCCGTCGTCCGCCGCGAGGCGTCCGCCACCAGGACGTCCCGCACCTGGACGCCGTCCTGGTCGGCGAGCGCGAGCAGGGCCGTGCGCAGCGGCCCGGGCGGCATCGGGTCGAAGCGGTTGAAGACCGGCTCCACCAGCAGCGGATAGAGGAAGGAGAGCGCCGCCGTGAGCAGCGCCGCCGCGCCGGCAGCCGGGAGCCACCAGCGGTCCGGCGACCGCTCGGTGAGCGCGAACAGCCCGCACACCATCGGCAGCGTCAGGGCCAGGCCCAGGGCCAGCCCGCGCGCGACGTCCACGGCCCAGCCGCCCCAGCCCTGGGTCACCAGCCCGTACCGGGCCCGCACCGTCCGGCCACCGGCGGCGAAGGGCAGCTGCGCCGCCCGGCCGAGGAGGACCAGGACGGCCGCCCCCGCCAGCACCTCGGCCGTCCGCGAGCCGCCGAACAGGTCACCGGCGGCCGTCACCAGAGCGGCCCCGGCCGGTGTCAGCCCGAGCAGCAGTGCCAGTGCCAGACCGGCCAGCCGCCCGCCCAGGGCCCACGGCAGCTGGGCGCGGCGCAGTGCGCGGCCCCGGGCGCGCTGGTCGGGAGTGAAGTCGGGTGCGGGGGAGCCGGCCCCCGGGGCCGGGATCGCTGAGCCCGGAGTCGGGCTGGCCGGGTCTGTCATCTGTCGGCTGTCATCCGTTGTCTGTGGGTGTCGGTCGCCGTCCGCCGTCCGGTAGCGTCCGCCGGTCGCCCGGCGGGCGTCGCCGGCCCGCGGCTGCCGGGATCAGCATGTCACTCCTCCGTCGCCCCGGTGGCGCTCTGGGTGCCCTCGCGGAGCAGTTGGTGGCCCAGGTCGATCAGGGCCCTCCCCACGGCGAACGCGTCGCCCACCACCGGGGCCGGCTCGTCCCGCGGGTTGCGGCGGGCGCGGGCGTCGCTGTGCAGCACCGTGCCGTCGGCGTCGAGCACGGCGTGCACCCGGGTGGTCTCGTGGTCCTCGACGACGTGCAGGCTCAACTGCCAGTCCTTGGTGCGGACGGCCGGCGCCGCGCCGCTCGTCCCCTCGTCGGTGATCGCCGCCGTCCGCTCGGCGGTGCCGAGCGGTGACACGGTGCTGCCGTCCGCGCGGACGATCACCACCGGGCAGCTGCCGTGCACCGCGCAACGGGCGCTCACCGACCCCAGCAGCGCCCGGGAGAACGTGCCGCGGCCCCGGCTGCCGAGGACCAGCAGGTCCGCGCCCTCGGCCAGCTCCAGCAGCACCTCGGCCGCGTGCCCGAGGACCAGGCTCTCCTCGATCTCCACCGGACGGTCCCGGCCGACCACCTCGTCCACCTCGGCGGTCAGGGTGCGGCGGGCCGCCCGCTCGAACCCGTCGTCCAGCATCGGCACGACCCACCCGTAGACCGACGGGTACTCCCAGGCCGCCACCGCGTGCACCACGGCCCCGGTGAGCACCGCCTGGCCGACCGCCCAGCGCAGCGCCGCCTTCGAGGGGGCCGAGCCGTCGATCCCGACCACGATCCGCTGCCGACGGCCGCCGTTCTCCGCGCCGTCCATCACCCGTCCACCTCTCCGCCTTGGTTCGGGAGCGTTCACCCCCTCCACGCTGCGCGTCCGGACGGCCGCCGCGCCAGGGACGCGACGGCCCGGCGGGGCGGCCGAATGGGACGCACCGTCCCGGTGGCCGAGCCGGGCCGGGAACCGGGTCGACGCCGCCGGGCCCGCGGCTGTGATCCGTCGGAGCCGCCCGGCCCGGCGGGTTCGGGCGGTGGTCGTGCGGTCGTGAGCCGTGGCGCGGTCTCCGGCGGCGCCGCCTGGGGAGGGGGAATCCGGTATGGCGGTCGAACCGTCCGGGGTGCGGGAGGGCCTGCGCGTTGAGGGCCTGGTGTCGGCGCAGGAGAAGGCGATCGCCCTGTTCGCCGAGGTCGAGGCGCGCGCCCTGGTGGCGCCCGGGGTGTCGGCGTGCGGTGCTGGCGGGCGGTGACGGTGGGCGGGGCCGGCCCGGCTGCGTGTGGACGCGGGGCGAAGGCGGTGCGGGGGAGTGGCGTAGGCTGACCGCTCTCGAAACCACCCCGGGGGGACTTCACATGCGCCGAGTCGCGGCCGCCGTCGCACTGCTGCTCGGGCTGATATCCGTGGCCGCCTGCGGGCCCGACGACCCGGCTCCGGGCCGGGGGGCGCCGGCGGGCGACGCGGCGAAGTCCCCGTCCGCCGCCCCGACGGGGAACACGGCGTCGGCCACGCCGTCCGGTGGCGCCCCGGCGCCCCGCCCCGACGGGGTCATCACGGTGGCGTTCGCCGGCGACGTCCACTTCGAGGGCCGCACGGAGGCCCGGCTCGCGGTGAAGCCGCCCGAGCAGGCACTCGGCCCGATCTCCGCGACCCTCTCCGAGGCGGACCTCGCCGTCCTCAACCTGGAGACCGCGATA
Organism: Kitasatospora sp. NPDC050463; assembly: GCF_040655255.1. Taxonomy (NCBI): domain Bacteria; kingdom Bacillati; phylum Actinomycetota; class Actinomycetes; order Kitasatosporales; family Streptomycetaceae; genus Kitasatospora; species Kitasatospora sp. NPDC050463. Next base: position 90,731 of record NZ_JBFAJO010000015.1, on the reverse strand, counting down.
ACCGACCGCGGCGCTCCCGAGGCGAAGACCTACACCTTCCGCACCTCGCCCAAGGCGCTCAGCGCGCTCAAGGACTCCGGCGTCGACGTCGTCTCGATGGCCAACAACCACGCCGTGGACTTCGGCGCGGACGGGCTCGCCGACACGCTCGCCGCCAAGGAGTCCTCGCCGATCCCGGTCGTCGGCTTCGGCCGCGACGCCAGGGAGGCGTACGCCCCGTACGTCACCACCGTGCGCGGGGTGAAGGTCGCGGTGGTCGCGGCCAGCCAGGTCGAGGACCTCACCAACCAGAAGTGGCGGGCCGCTTCCAACAAGCCGGGCATCGCCTCGGCGCTGGACGCCGCCGCCCTGGTCAAGGCGGTGCAGGAGGCGAAGAAGCAGGCGCCCGTCGTCCTCGTCTACCTGCACTGGGGCGACGAGGGCAAGGCCTGCCCGACCGGCGCCCAGACCGCGATCGCCAAGAAGCTCGCCACCGCCGGGGCCACCGCGGTGGTCGGCACCCACGCCCACACCATGCTCGGCTCGGGCATGCTCGGCTCCACCTACATCGGCTACGGCTTCGGCAACTTCCTCTGGTACGGCACCTCCAACTACGCCTTCTCCGACGAGACCGGTGTGACGACGCTGACCCTGACCGCGGAGGGCAAGGTCACCGGGGAGACGTTCACGCCCGCCACCGTCGACGGCCAGGGCGTGCCCGTCCCGAGGACCGGGCCCGCCGCCGAGGCCGCGCTCAAGCGCCGGGACGCCCTCCGGGGCTGTACCGGCCTGGCCCCCGTGCCCGGCGCCGCACGCTGAGGTCGTCGGGATCCCGGGTGGTGAGCGCCTCGGCCACCGGGCGACCACCGTCGGCCGCCCGGGCGAGCCGCTCCCGGATCTCCCGGGGGGTGCGGGGCCGCCACCCCGGTCCGTAGCAGCACCGCGAGTGGAACGTCACCCCGGCGGCGAGCAGGGCCGTCAGTGCCCGCCACCCCGCCGTGTCCCGCCGCGGCGGCACCGCCAGGTCCTGGCCCGCGTCGACCAGGGCGCCACCGCACCGCGCGCACACGTCCCGCCCCGGCGCGCCGTGCCGCTTCACCGATGACCGGCACGGCAGGCAGACGAAGTGCCGTCGCGAGGTCCGGCTCCGGGTACACATGCCGCCCACGGTAGGGGGCCGTCCCCCGCTCGGCACCGGGATTTCCGCTCGGGCCGCTGCCGGGGGCGGCCCGGAGCTCCGGTGACGACGGCGTGAGAGGGTCGTGGCTGAGGTCGTGGTGGTCGCGGGTGCGGAGGAGAGTCGGCCGATGACGGAGTGGAAGACGTACGGCCGGCGGCGGCTCTACGAGTCGCCCTGGGTGGAGCTCTGGCTCGACGACGTGGAGATCCCCGGGACCGGGCGGGTCGACCACCATGTGGTGCGGATGCCGAAGGCGTGCACGACGGCGGTGGTCACCGATGACGCGGGGCGGTTCCTGCTGCTGTACCGGCACCGGTTCATCACCGGGCAGTGGGGGTGGGAGGTGCCGGCCGGGTGGGCGGAGCCGGGCGAGGAGCCGGCGGCGGCCGCCGCCCGGGAGGTGGAGGAGGAGACCGGGTGGCGGCCCGGCCGGGTGGAGCCGCTGGTCGGGTTCAACGCGATGTCCGGCATCTCGACGATGCGGTTCCACGCGTTCCACATGACCGGCTGCACCCGGATTGGCGAACCGGCAGACCGGAGCGAGGCGAGCCGGGTCGAGTGGGTGGCGGAGGAGGACGTGGTGGAGCTGCTGGCCGCCGGGGAGGTGCCCGAGGGGGCGTCGCTGGCGGCGCTCTCGTTCTTCCTGGGGCCGTACCGCTCGGCGCGGCGGCGGCGGTAGCGGGTCGGGGTTCGGCCGGCTGAGGGGCGGCGCCGGTCGATCCCCGCCGCGGGTGACGGCGGCCGGTTCACCCCTTGTGGTCGGCCTCGCCGTGTTTCCAGTAGCCCTTCGCGTGGACGCGGTCGCGCGGGAGGTTCCGGTCGGTGAGGAGGTGGCGGCGGACGGTGGCCACGGCGGTCGCCTCGCCGGCGATCCAGGCGGCCGAGCCGGCCGGGACGTCGGTGGCGAAGGGGGCGTCGGTGGCGAGGAGGGCGTCGGCGAGGAGCCGGCCCTTGGGGTGGGAGCCGCCGCGGGGGAGCCAGGTGGTGGTGAGCTCGGCGCGGGTGGCGAGGGGGAGGGTGTCGGTGCTTTCGGCGACCTCGAACCAGGCGAAGACACTTACGGTGGCGGGCAGTTGGTCAAGTAGGGTGAGGGCGGCGGGGAGGGCGCTCTCGTCGGCGGCAAGGAGCAGCCGGGTGGCGCCGTCGAAGTCCGGCCGGCGGCCGCGCGGCCCGGCGATGCGGGCCCGGTCGCCGGGGTGGGCGACGGACGCCCAGCGGGCGGCGGGGCCGTTGCCGTGCAGGACGACGTCGATGTCCACCTCGCGGTCGGCGGGCCGGTGGTGGCGGATGGTGTAGGCCCGGGACGGGCCCTCGGGGATGGCCAACTTGACCCACTGGGTGGGGTGTTCGATCCCCAGCTCGGCCAGCGTCGGGCCGGCGAGGGTGATCCGGGTGAGGGTGGAGGTCAACGGGGTGGTCGCGATGACCTCGACGTCGTGGGTCGGACGGGGGCGTCGGAACATGAGGACTCCTGAGCGGCCCGGAGGCGGACACGGGCCGGATGAAGGGCGCGGCGAAGGTGCGGCGCGGCACGGTGAAGAGCTGGGGCGGCGCGGCGCCGGGATCAGCGTGCGAGGTGGCCGAGGTGCTGGTCGAGCAGTGTGTCGACGAAGGCCCGGTCGAGCGGGCGGCGCAGTACCAGGGCGCGGTGGTAGAGCGGGGCGAGCAGGGCGTCCAGCAGCACCGCGGCCTCGTCCTCGGAGGTGCCGAGGCAGGCCCGGATGTGCGCGACATCGCGGGCACGGAGTGGGTCGAGGAAGTCGGTGTGCAGCAACTCCGCCGTACGCGCGTCGAGTTGGGCATGGCCGAGGAGGGCCTGCAGGACGCGGCCGGCCGGTTCCTCGCCGAGGAACGTGGCGAAGCGGTGCAGGTAGGCGCGCAGATCGGCCGGAGCGGCCGGGGAGTCGGGCCAGGCGAGGCCGGGGCCGGAGTCCAGGGCCAGGTTGTCGAAGAGGATGTCGACCTTGGACTTCCACCAGCGGTAGATCGTCTGCTTGGCGACGCCCGCAGCAGCGGCGATGCCCTCGATGGTGAGGCCCTCGAATCCGTGCTCCACCAGGAGGTCGTCGGCGGCGTTCAGCACGGCCAGGCGCGCGGCCTCGCTGCGGCGGCCGCTGTTCGCGCTGCTGCTGCCGGTGGCGGGGCGGGGCTGGGCGGCGATGGCGCTGCGGTCCTCACGGGCGGGCCGACGGCGGAGCCGGCCGGGGTGCTTGGTCGGGCTCATCCTCTCATGCCTCCTCCGCCAGGGCGGCCGAAGGCCGCGGGCGACGACCGGTCAGACCGGCCGCGACACCGACGGCCAGGACGGCGACCAGCACGCTGAAGACGACGCCCGCCGTGCGCAGGTCGGTAGCCCGGATGAGGACGCCGACGCCGACCACCGGTACCGAGAGCATCGCGTACAGGACGGCGAAGAACGTCGAGACCGCCGCGCCGCGCTGCCGCGGTTCGACGCCCCCGTTGACGGCGCCGAGCCCGGTGCCGACCGCGGTGCCGGTGGCGAGGCCGTTGACACAGGCGCCGAGGAGCAGGGGCGCCGGCGACTCGGCGAGCAGCGCCGTGGCGATCAGGGCGGCCGCCAGTACCAGGCCGGCGCAGGCCGCGGGCAGCGCGCGAGGCCCGGGCAGGACGCGGGCGAGCAACTGGCCGACGGCGGTTGCGGCGAAGGCGAGGCCGGCGACCAGGCCGGTGAGCGCGTGGTGGTGGAGGTCGAGGACGGTGGCGAGGAAGAGCCCGCTGACCGAGGTGAGGACACCGAGGACTGCGAAGCCGGATCCGGCGGCCAGGGCGGCGCGCAGGAACGCGGGCCGGATGCCGGCCGGCACGTGCAGCGGCTGGAAGCCCGGACGGAGCCCGGTGGTGGTGGGGGAAACGCTCTCGGGGACGGCGAACAGGCCGAGCAGGGCGGCGGCGGTGAGGGCGAGCATCACCGTCCAGGGCAGGCGCAGCGGGGAGCCGGCCCACTCGGCGAGGGCACCGGAGAGCAGGGTGCCGCCGGCCAGTCCGCCCATGTTGGCGGCGAGGGCGAGGGTCTGGGCGCGCAGCCGGCGCTCCGGCGGGGCGAGGTCGAGCAGGGCCGCCGTGGCGGCGCCGGTGATCAGGGCGGCGGCGAGGCCGGAGACCACTCGCGCGACCAGCAGCCAGGGCAGGGTGGAGGCGGCTTCGAAGAGTCCGGCGGCGGCTGCGGCGAGCAGGAGGGCAGCGGCCATGACGGGGCGGCGGCCGATCCGGTCGGAGAGGCGGCCGAGGGTGAGCAGGCCGGCGACGACGCCGACGGCGTAGACGGCGAAGGTCACCGTAACCGTCAACGGCGAGAAGCCGAAGGCCTGTTGGTAGAGCGGGTAGAGCGGGGTCGGGACGGTGGTGCCGGCCATGGTGACCCAGAGGGCGAGCGCGACGGCGGCTCTGGCGATCGGCGTCGCGGGGGTCGGTGAGGGGAGGGCGGGGGGTATGGAAGGCACGGCGGTGCTCCTCGGAGTGGGAGGGCGGGGTTCCGGCGGGTCCGGTGCAGGGCTCGGCGCGGGCTCGGAGGGGCCCGGGAAGCAAAGTAGACGCAACGTTGCGTTGCGATTGGAAGGTAGCACTGGACGCAACGTTGCGTCCAGGTTCAATGCGAAGTCCGGTCGCGCCCGGCGTGGGTTGGCTCCCGGGGTCGCGCAGGACGGCCACTCGCTACCGGTCCGCGACGCCCAGACGCTCCGGCGCGGGCGCGCCGCGACGGAGTCCCGCACCCGCTGGTGGCGGGCGCGGTGGCGTTCGGCCACGACGGCGGGGCCGGACCGGCCGTGCCCGCCAGGCTCCGCACCTGCGGCGCGCTGTGCGACGACCCGCTGTCGCGCTGCCCGCCCCGGCCGTCGAACCGGTCGAGCGGTCGGTCCGTCCGGTGCCCGGGCCGGCCGCGTACGGCGGCCGGTTCCGCATCTTTCCGGGATGCTGCGGGGGCGCCCTGCCGAGCGGCCCGGCCGGGCCGCCGGTCAGCGCTCCGGTCGGGGCCCGTTCCCGGCCTCAGCCCCGGTCCGGCAGGTCGATCCGCTCGGTCCGGTAGGCCCCGATCACCTCGATCCCCTTGGTGCCCGTGATGCCGTCCAACGGCAGGGACTCCGTGTACGAGGCGGTCGCGGGGAGCCCGATGCCGGGCAGTGCGCCGACCACCTCGATGCCCCAGTACTCCGGCCGGGCGATGAAGGTCAGGGGCGACAGGCGGACCGTCATGTTCAGGTACGGCTTGGTCCCGCTGACGACGAGGATGAAGGTGCCCGGGACGATCCCCGGGACGGCCTTCGCCTCGTCGAAGTCGATCAGGCGCACGGACTCCGACGCCGGCTGATTCGTGAAGTTCTCCGCCATGGTGAGCCCTTTCGTCACCGCGATGCCCTCAGGCCTTCCGACGAAGCACGCTAGCTGACGGTCGATCACGAACGGTGCCTGCCACGCGCCGTGCGACCGGGCCGCGGCGCTCGACACCCGGGTGGCGGATCGGCCGGGGTGGCGCTTGCCGGAGCGGAACGGGCGGCGGGGCGGGGGCCGGCTCAGAGTTCCTTGATCAGCCGGTAGTGGCCCGGGCCCCACCGGTATCCGAGGGACGAATTGACGGCGATCATCGGGCGGTTGGCCGCCTCGACCTCGGTGTGGGCGGTCCGCACGCGCTGGGCGGCGAGGCGGTGGGTGGCGAAGGTCTTGAGGGCCCGGGCCAGCCCGCGTCGCCGCCAGGGCCGCAGGACGCCGGTGTAGTCGACGTGGCAGGTGTGCGGATCGTCGGTGGTGCGGGCGGCGCTCACGCCGACGATCCGCCCCGCGCACTCGGCGGTGAACACCCAGTCGGGGCGGCAGCCTTCGCCGGTCACCGCCTCGGCGTACCAGCGGTCGAAGTCGGGCAGTGCGTCGGCGAAGCCCGGGTTGTCCGGCAGCGTCTCGAGGTAGAGCCGGTAGAGCTGGAGGGCCGGCTGCGGGGCGATGGTGGTGGCGAGCGTGCCGAACCGGATGCCGGGCGGCGGTGTGGCCGGGCGGACGGCGTCCAGGCGGGCGGTCGCGGTGCGGACGTGGGCGTCGACCTGGTGGCCGCGGGCGGTGAGCAGGCGGAGCAAGGCCTTTCCGTGGTCGGGCAGTTCGCCGAGTAGTCGGCGGGCGCCGGCGCCCCGGGCCCAGCCTTCCAGTGCGTCCGTCAGTGGCAGGAGCCGCTCGGGCGGCAGGCCCGCCGAGCCGACGACCAGGGAGGCGATGTCCCCGGGCGGAGTCCACGGTGCCCGCCAGGCGGTGGCGTAGGCGAGGAGTTCTCCGTCGGGGTCGGCGGTCACCAGTCGGATCCGACCGAAACCGGTGACCGGCTTGCCGGATGCGGCGTAGAGGCTGCCGCGCGAGGGCAGTTCGGCGTCCTGGGCGCGCAGTGTCGCCGGGGTGACCGGTCGCAGTGTGGTGGCGGACAGCAGCCGGGCCAGCGGCGGGTAGTCGGTGGAGGGCTGGAATGGACGAGGAGTCACAATGTGACATTGTACTAGGCTGTGTGGCGACTCCATAAGAGGAGCGGCGACTCCATAAGAGGAACTGCGCGCCTGCCGGGATCTCGACGCCGTTGGGCCGAGTGCGGCGAGTGTCGAGGGGTGTGCACGCGCCCGTTGTGATGAGCTGAGGGCTGTCGTGCTTCCCGGCCTTCCCGCGCGGCAGCCGTTCTCGGTCCTCTTGAACCGCCCTCCTGAGTGGAGACGCTCGTGCGCAGTCGTGTCGGAGTCGGGTTGCTGGCCCTGCTCCTGGGATCCGTCGCCGTCACGGGCTGTTCCTCGGCCCCGGCGCCCGCCGCCACATCGGCCGCTCCGTCGTCGTCGGCGTCCGGCCCTTCCTCGGACGCCGCGTCCGCCACCGCGTCCGGGGCCTCGCCGTCGCCCGGCCCCGCTCCCTTGGTGGCCGTCCGGGCGACGGTCACCGAGGAGCTGGCGGCGCCCTGGGGCCTGGTGGTGTTGCCCGACGGCGACCTGCTGGTCTCCGAGCGGGACAGCGGCCGGATCCTCCGGGTCGCGGCGAAGGACGGCGCCCGCACCGAGGCCGGCACCGTCCCCGGCGTGGTCTCCGGTGACGAGGGCGGGCTGCTGGGCCTCGCCCTGTCGCCCCGCTACGGGGACGACCACCTGGTGTACGCCTACCTCAGCACCGACACGGACAATCGCATCGTCCGGCTGACGTACGACCCGGCACGGCCCGCGACCGAGCAACTCGGCGCACCCGAAGTCCTCCTGTCGGGCATTCCGCACGGCCCCCGGCACAACGGCGGCCGGATCGCCTTCGGCCCCGACGGCCTGCTCTACGCGGGTACCGGCGACAGCAGCAACACCGCGCTCGCCCAGGACGAGGGCTCGCTCGGCGGCAAGGTCCTGCGGCTCACCCCGGACGGCGCCCCCGCGCCGGGCAACCCCTTCCCCGGCTCACCCGTGTACTCCTACGGCCACCGTAATGTGCAGGGGCTCACCTGGGATCCCCAAGGGCGGCTCTGGGCCTCGGAGTTCGGCCAGGACACCTGGGACGAGCTGAACCTGATCCGGGCCGGCGGCAACTACGGGTGGCCGGTGGTCGAGGGCATCGGGAACCGGCCCGACCTCATCGACCCGGTGGCCCAGTGGCACACCTCCGAGGCGTCTCCGAGCGGCATCGCGTACGCCGACGGCGCGGTCTGGATCGCCGCGCTGCGCGGCACCCGGCTCTGGCGCGTCCCGCTCGACGGCGACCGGGCGGCCGGCGCCCCGCAGGCGTTCCTCACCGACGCCCAGGGCCGTCTGCGCACCGTGGTCGCCGACCGGGACGGCACGCTGCTGCTGGTCACCAACAACACCGACGGGCGCGGGGACTCCCGTTCCGGCGACGACCGGATCCTGCGCCTCACCATTTCGTAGCCGGGGGCCGGGAGCCGCGGTCGGTACCGTCGTCCCGGCCCTCCGCCGTCTCCCGTTCAACCGGTCGGCCGCCCGGCTGCCCGTTCGCCGGCCTGGGCCGGTTCACCCGACCGACGAACCGTGCTTCCCGTGCGGGAGTTGGGCCGCCGCCGTTCCGCCCGGCGGCGGTGGCCGCCGCGCATCCCTGCTGATCGTTCACTCGTTCGATAGGTTTGAAGGTGCTCGGTCGCAGCAGCGGCCCCCTGACGGACGCGTTGTCAGTGTGTCCCGTTACGTTCCTCCCATCGCAGACCAGCAGCTGGGAGGAGAGCGGCCGTGACGTGGGTGGAAGCGGGGACGGGCGGCTATCAAGTCGCGCTCGACGACGAGGGCCGGGTGGTGTGCCGCAACGCGGCCGGCCGGCCCTTGAAGTCCCTTCCGTCGAAGCTGAACGACGACCCGGTGGTCACCGGGCTCAAGCAGCTCACCGAGTGGCTCGCCGCGCACCGGCGGCGCTGCCAGGAGGACGTCGAGCGGTGGATGGTGCGCTCGCTGCCCGTGCCCGCCGCGGTCGTCGTCGCGGTCTGGCCCGACGAGGCCTGGCAGGACGTCCTGCGCGACCTGGTGGTCACCGGGGCCGGCGGCGAGGTCGCCGGGTTCCTGCGCGGCGCCGACGCCGAGCGCGGGCTCGGCCTGGTCGACCTCGACGGGGACACCGTGCGCCTCACCGACGGCGAGATCCGGATACCCCACCCCGTCCTCCTGGAGGGCTTGGACGAGCTGCGCGAGTTCGCCGTCGAGCTCGGGGTCTCCCAGCAGGTGCAGCAGCTGTACCGGGAGGTCTGGCACCGCCCGGCGCAGGCCGCGCCCGGCACCGAGGTCACCGCCTACTCCGGCGGTCGCTACAAGGAGTTGCGCGAGCTGCTCGGCCGCTGCGCCCGACTCGGCTACCGGGTGCGCGGCGGTCACGCCGTGCTGCCCGTCGTCGAGGACGGCCTCGCCCTGGAGGCCCGTGTCTGGGTCGGGGACTACTACGAGTACGACGCGTGCGAGACCGGCGCCCTCAGCTGGGCGGGCCCGGACGGCAAGGTCCTGCCGCTGGCCGAGGTCGGGCCGGTCGCCTGGTCCGAGGGCATGCGGATGGCCGCCGCGCTGCACGCCGGCCGCACGATCGAAGGGGAGGAGCCCGCATGAGCACCACCGCACTGCACGAGCGCCTGCTGGACGCCGGAGCGGTCCTCCCGGCGGGTACGCTGCCCGACGCCGGGCGGCCCGACAGCGCCGCGGACGTCCTGACCGCCCGCAGCTACGCCCACCCCGCGCTCGACGGGCGCCGCGTCGTCCGGCTCGTCCCGGGCGCGCTCGGGCCCGCCGAGGACCTCGCGGTCGACTTCCTCGGGCTGAAGCCCGCCGAGGAGCCGGCCGAGGTCGGCCAGGTGCGCCAGGAGGCGCTGGGCTTCCCCGCCTGGGCGCTGGTCCACGACCCGGCGAACGGCCACCACGCGCTCGCCCTGGTCAAAGAGATGGAGCGGCTCGCCCGGCAGGCCAAGTCCAAGCCCGGCCACGCCAAGGACGGCTTCGAGGCGCTCGCCGTGCGTCTCGGCCGCGCCGTGCCGCACTTCCTGCCGACCTACTGCGAGGAGGTCGGCCGGATCTTCGTCGAACAGGGCAACCAGAGCTACGCCGGCACCTTCTTCGGCAAGGCCCGCGAGGCCGAGCGCACCCACAGCCTCGCCGTGGACGAGGAGCGGCTGCGCGCCGTCTTCCTGGAGTTCGCGCTGGCCGGCGCGCTCACCGTCAAGGCGCTGCGCCAGTACGTCAAGGAGCTGAGCGGTCGGCTCGACCCGCTGACCGCCTGGCAGCGCTTCCGCCAGCTCTGCACCGAGCGTTCGGCCGCCGGGATGGCCCCCTACGCCGGGGTCGCCGAGGACGCCCGCGCCCTGATCCGGGCCGCCGGGCTGGACCGCACCGAGCACGAGCAGGCCCTGCTCGCCGAGTTGCTCGCCTCACCCGCCGTCAACCGGGCACCCGGCGCATTCTGGAAGTCCTGGCACGGCGCCGTCGTCGAGCTCGGCCGGCGGGACGAGAGTGTCCGCGCCCGGCTGCTGGAGATCCTGCCCGACCCGGCCGGCGTCTCCGACCAGAGCGCCCAGGACGCCTCCTGGCTCGCCGTCCTCGCCGAGAGCGGCGCCGAGCAGTTGCTGACCGGCCTGCCCGCCGTGGGCGCGGCAGGGCAGGGCGCCGACACCCAGGGCGCCGACACCCCGGGAGCCGCGGCCGCCGGCGCCGAGCCGGCCGCCGTCTGGCTGCAGCGCTGGGTGGGCCACCTCGGCCGGGGCTGGCGCAACCGCGGCCTCAGCACCGAGACCGTCGCCCTGGCCGCCCGGATGACCGAGCGGCTGCGCGCCGACGGCGTTCCGGTGGACCTCTTCACCGGAGTGCGGCGCAGCCCCACCCAGATCGAGCTGCTGGACCTCCTGCTCGCCGAGGGCGTCCCGGTCGCCGACCCGGCCGACGGGTACGGCCTCGACCTCGACGACTGGGTCCGGGCGTCCGGCCCCGACGGCCGGACCCTCGCCGCCGTCGCCGCCGATCCGCGGCTGCGCCCCGCGCTGCGCGCTGCCGTGCCCAACAGCTGGTCGGCCGCCGCGCTCAAGCAGCTGCCCGCTCTCCCGGTGCTGCGCGAGCTGTTCGTCGAGTGGTCCGACGCGCGGGCCGACGAACTCCTCGCCGCCCGCGGCCTGGCGAGCGCCGCCGCCCTGCTGGGGCAGCTGCGCGGCAGTCGCACCGCGATCCGCGCCGAGAACCCGGCCGCCGCCGAGCGGATCGCCGGTCTCGACGTCACCGGCCTGCTCGCCCGCACCCTGCGGGCCGGCATCCTCGACGAGCTCGGCTGGCCCGCGCTGGAGGAGGCACTCGGCAGGGTGGGCATCGAGCCGGGCGCCGCGCCCGGTGGTCCGGGCGGCAAGGAACTGCCCGAGGGCCTCGCCATCGAGGACGCCTGGCCCCAGCTGATCCTGGTCCACCGGGGCCAGGCCGTGGTGGTCGGCCCGCAGGGCATCCTGCTGGAGCACGCCCTGCGCATCCCCGACAAGCTGGAGCACTGGCAGCGACCCCGGTTGCGCTTCGTCGACGGCGAGCTGCTGGTCGCCTGGTACCGGGAGGGCAAGCAGTACGCCTACTGGTCCGGCCGCCCCGCCGAGACCTTCGAGCTCGGCGGCGAGACCGTCGTCCGCTACTACGGCGGCAGGAACGATCCGGACTCCCCGTCCCTCCCGCTGCCCGGCGGCGGCCGGACCACCGGCGAGCGCCCGCTGCACGCCGGTGATACCCGGATGCCCGCCGAGTACCAGGTGATCGGCGACGGCACCGGCCACTGGACGGTCCGTCACGGCCAGTCCGGCGCCGCCCTCACCGAGCTGGACCCGGTCACCGGGACCTTGGGTCGCGTCGCCGAACCGCCCCGGATCGCCGCCACCGCGGCCGCCGGCCGGCTCGACGTCGACCGCACCCGGCTGCTGCCGATGCAGCCCGGCCTGGAGGCCACCCCGCTCGGCACCGACGGCGCCGCGCTCGGCAGCTGGGTCCGGGTCGACGGGGTGCGGGTCACCACCGGCACCGCCGACGGGTCCACCCTCGTCCTCACTGGCCGGGGCCGGCACGCCGAGCAGTTCCCGGTCGGCCGGCTCGGTCTGCCCGGCGGCGCCCACCCGCTGGTCGTCGAGGCGCGCGGCGGCGGCCTCGGCCTCGCCCTGCCCGACGCGGACGGCACCGGCGGCGACACCACCACCGACCTCCGCAGCTGCCGGCCCGGCGGGCTGGAGGCCGCCGGTACCGCGCTCGTCCCCCCGCTCGTCCACTGGCACGCCCTGCGGCCGCGCGACGAAGCGGGCTCGCACGTCCTGCGCGGCCTGACCGAGCAGCAGGCCGCCCGGCTGATCGACGCCGCCTGGCCGGTGGACGTCGAACCGGTCGCCGAGGGCGAGCAGCGCTGGCTCGTCGTCCAGGGGTCGCGACGCCTGCTCGCGGGCGGCAAGGCCGCCCGGCGCACCGTGCCCGTCGAGGCGGTGGGCGCGGTCCTGCCCGGCGTCGACCACCCGCTGCTGCGGGCCGGCGTCGCCGGGCTCGCCCGGGCCGCCGCCGACCTGCTCGACCGGGCCTCCCGCTTCGTCCCGCAACCCGAGGCCGAGGCCCGCCCCAAGGCCGGCACCGCCCGGACGGGCCCCGCCTACCGGCCCGAGCACGGACGCGACCAGGACCTGCGCGAGGCGGTGGACATCCTGCTGCCTGGTGTCGGGGGCTTCGGCCGCTCCTGGGAGCGCGACGACCAGTGGCGGGTGCTCGGCAACCTGCGCACCGTCCTCGCCGTCCTCGCCGACCCGCCGGCAGCGCCGCAGGGCGCCGACGGCTGGTCCACCCCGCTCCAGGTCGAGCTGGAGGGGGACGACAACCACCACGGCTGGCTGCACGTCCTCGGGCGCCTCGGCACCCTCGCCTACGCCGCGGCCGCGCCGCTCACCGGCGCGGCCGAGCGGTCGGCGCTCGCCCTGCTGCTCACCGAGCTCACCCGCGGGCCGCTCGCCGACCGCGGCGCCACCCTGCGCGAGATCACCCTCACCGAGCCGCTCGGCACCTTCGTCGACCCCGACGGCACCGAACGCAAGCACCAGCCGCGGGCCGGTCAGGTCCTGCGGCACGGGGGCCGCACCGTGGTCGTCCTCGGCTGCCGCCACCACCGCGACGACCGGGTGCACTGGCTCGCCGTCGACCACGATCCGAGCGGTGCCTTCGGGCCGGTCGCCCACTTCGGCACCGCCGAGGAGCGCACCACCGAGGAGGCCGTCACCGCCGACTGGACGGCGCGGTTCACCACCCTGCTCGCCCTGCACGGCGGCTTCACCCGGGAGCCCGGGCAGGCCACCGCGTTCGGCGGGCGGACCGGCATCGGTGCCACCCGCGCCGCCCTGCTGCTCAGCCCCACGGGCACCCTCTTCCAGTGGTACGGAAACGGGCTCCCCGCCGATCGGCTCAAGGAGTACGGCCTCAAGTCGGCCGAGGCCCGGGCCGCCCGCGACTGGCTGCGCGGCCGCGACCGGACCGGCCTCGCCGCCGTCTGGACCGCCCTGCTGCCCGCCGACCCGAAGGCCCTCTGGACCGAGGGGCCGGACATCGCCGCAGGGGCCGAGCGGTGGACGGAGCGCTTCGGAAAGCTCGTCACCCTGCCCGAGGACGCCCAGGCCACCGTCAGCGGCGTCGGCATCGACCACATCGAGGAGGTCCTCAACCCCGCCCGGACGCCCTGGCTCAGCCGCACCACCGGCTACCGGGTGCGCGCCGACGAGGACGGCGGGCCGGTGCGCCTGCTCGCCGACGACCCGGACGCCCTGCCCGGCAACGCCGGCCTGGGCGGGGCCGTCGACGCCCTGCGCTGGCTCGCCTACCACCTGCCCGCCGACGGCCCGCTGCGCCCGCTGCTGCCCCGGGCCGTCGCCGCGCTGCGTGGCCGGCTCGCCGACCCGGGGCTGTTGCTGGGCTACGACCTGCACCGCACCGCCAAGAACGAGAAGCTGGCGCCGCTGCTGCGCACCCGCTACGGTCTGCCGGCCGAGGGCGGTGCCGACGCCGACGGCCTGGTCCGCTGCGGGGACGCCCTCGTCCTCGCCCCCGGATACGGCGACGACGAGCACGCCTGGCTGCGTCCGGCCGGGCTCACCGGCGGCGACGACCCGCTGCTGGAGCTGCTGGACGGGCTCTGCGCCGACTACTGGTTCGGGAGCCAGCGGCCCGCGCTGGCGGCGATCCTGGGCGGCGAGCTGGAGCGCCTGGTGACGCCGGTGGAGCTCGGGTCCGACCAGGCGCCGGCCGGTGCCGGAGGGCTGGCCCGCTGGGCGCAGAACCCGCAGCTCAGCGTGGGCCCGCTGGTCGCCGAGGTGGCCGCCGCCCGCGGCCTCGGCGCGGACGCCGCCGCGCTCTACCTCCAACTGCTGGCCCTGCCCGATCCGACGGACCGCAACGTCGCCCGCTGGACGGGCTGGAAGCCCGCCCGGCTGAAGCAGGCCCGGGCCGAACTCGCCGCCACCGACCTGGTGCTGGAGGCCAAGCGGGCCCGGGCCGGCCGCAGTCTCTTCCTGCCCGGCGGCTGGCAGGAGGCCAAGGCCCCCGGCCTGCCGGCGGAGACCTGGAAGGCCGGTCTGTACGAACTGCCCACCCACCACGCCGTCCTGCCGCACCTGTCCGTCCCGGAGCTGTTCGCCCGGGCCTGGCAGCGGGTCGGTGACGGGGACGCCCCCGGTTACGAAGAGCTCCGCACCAGCAAGCGCAGGAAGGCCCGCCGATGAGCACCGCCGTGAAGGACCAGCCCGCCGATTCCACGGCCCGGCAGACCGTCCCGCCCGAGGAGAAGTACGCCGCCGAACTGGAGTTCCTGGCGGCCTACGACTCCGGCCCGCGCCCGCCCGGCTGGCGGCTCACCCCGCGCGCCGTGGTCACCTTCGTGATGGGCAGTGAGGGCGAGAAGCTCAAGGCCGGGCGGAGGAGCCTGGCCGTCGAGCAGAAGTTCGTCGGCGAGCGGGCGCTGGTCGAGCGCTGTGTCGTCACCCTCGCCGGGGAGCGCGGCCTGCTGCTCGTCGGCGAGCCCGGCACCGCCAAGTCGATGCTCTCCGAACTGCTCGCCGCCGCTGTCTGCGGCACCAGCGCGCTCACCGTCCAGGGCACCGCCGGTACCACCGAGGACCAGCTCAAGTACGGCTGGAACTACGCCCTGCTGCTGGCCAAGGGGCCCAGCCGGGAGGCCCTGGTGCCCTCGCCGGTGCTCACCGCGATGACCACCGGCGCGGTCGCCCGGGTCGAGGAGGTCACCCGCTGCCTGCCCGAGGTGCAGGACGCGCTGGTCTCGCTGCTCTCCGAACGGCGCATCGCCGTGCCCGAGTTGGCGGGCAGCCCGGACGGCCAGCTGCACGCCGCCGCGGGTTTCACCCTGATCGCCACCGCCAACCTGCGGGACAAGGGCGTCAGCGAGATGTCCGCCGCCCTCAAGCGGCGGTTCAACTTCGAGACGGTCGGTCCGATCGCCAGCCTGGCCGCCGAGGTCGAGCTGGTCCGCCGTCAGTCCACCGCGGCCGTCGCCCGGGCCGGTGCCGCGTACGCGGTGGACGACGCGGTGCTGGAGGCACTCGTCACCGCCTTCCGGGACCTGCGCACCGGCCGTTCCACCGAGGGCTGGGACGTCGAGCGGCCGTCCACCGTGATGAGCACCGCCGAAGCGGTCTCGGTGGCCACCGCGCTGGGCGTCTGCGCCGCCTACCTGTCCGACGGCGGTGATCTCCTCGGGCGGCTGCCCGGTCAGCTGATCGGCGTCGTCCGCAAGGACGACCCGGCCGACGCCGCCCGGCTGCTCGGCTACTGGGACGGCCCGGTCCGCCGCCGTGCCGAACAGGGCGCCGCCACCTGGCGCATGCTCTGGGACCAGCGTTCGGCCCTGGAGGCGTGAGGCGATGACGCGGAGCAGCGCGGTGATGCCCGGCGGTGCCGCACCGGGCGGGGCGGTGTCCGGCGGGTCCGGCGCCGGGGGAGCGCACCCCGGCGCGCCCCGGAGTTCGAAGACGGACCCCGGGTCCGGGGACCACGGAGGCCACGGCGACCACGGCGACCACGGCGACCCGCGCGGGGTCGTCGAGGCGGAGGCGGCGCGGCTGGCCGCCTCGGGGGCCGGCCGGCCCGGGGCGTACCTGATCGGCGTCCGGCACCATGCGCCGTCGCTCAGCGCGGTGGTGCCCGCGCTGCTCGCCGCGGCCCGGCCCGAGGTGGTGCTGGTCGAACTGCCCGCCGAGTTCCAGCCCTGGCTGGGCTGGTTGGCCGATGAGTCCACCACGGCGCCGGTCGCCCTCGCCGCCGCTCCCGGCCGGTCGGAGGACGGCGCCGGGGAGGGGGCCGCCGAGCTCGCCTTCTACCCGTTCGCCGACTTCTCGCCGGAGCTGGCCGCGCTGCGGTGGGCCCGCCGCAACGGCGTGCCGGCCCTCGCGTGCGACCTGCCGCTCGCCCTGCGGGCCTCGGCCCGCCGCCCGCCCGAGGCCGGTCATCCGGCCGGGCGCCCGGCGGCGGGCGGCCGCCCCGGCGTCGCCGACGCGCTGCGCCACCGGCTCACCGGGCGGGACGACGAGGACCTCTGGGACCGCCTGGTCGAGACGGCCGCCCCCGGGTCCACCCCGGAGGCCGTCCGCCGGGCCGCGCTGCTGGTCGGCTGGGCGATGCGCCGCGATGCGGCGGAGACCGACGGCATCGACCCGTACGACCTGCGGCGCGAGGCCTGGATGCGCTCGCGCATCAGGGCCGCCGCGGCCGACGGACGCCGGGTCGCCGTCGTCGTCGGGGCGTTCCACGCGCCCGCACTGCTCGACGACGCGGACGTGGACGCGGCTGCCCTGGGCCCTGCTCCCGAGGGCGAGGGCGAGAACGGGTACGCGGCGGCGGACGGCGGCCACGTCGTCTCGTTGATCCCCTACACCTACCCGCTGCTCGACGCCCGCTCCGGCTACCCGGCGGGCATTCGCGACCCCGAGTGGCAGCACACGGTGCTCGACGCGGGCGGTGATCCGGAGCGGCTCGCCGACGCGCTGACCGGCACCGCGGTGCGCATCTGCCAGGCGCTGCGCGCCCAGGACCACCCCTCCGGCCCGGCCGACGCCCGCGAGATCGTCCGGCTCGCGGGGGACCTCGCGCGGCTGCGCGGGCTGGCCGCCCCGGGCCGGGGCGAGCTGGTCGAGGCGGTGCAGACCGTCCTCGCCCAGGGGGAGCCGTTCGGCCGGGGCAGGGCCGTCGCCCGCGCGCTGGAGCGCGTCCTGGTCGGCACCCGGACCGGCCGGGCCGCGCCCGGCGCCCCGCGCAGCGGCCTAGCGCCGGCCGTCGAGGCGGCCCTCACCGAACTCGGCCTCCCTGGCCCGGGCGACACCGCCGAGGCCGCCCCGCGAGAACTGCGGCTGGACCCACTGCGCTCACCTCTCGACCGCCGCCGCGACCTGCTCCTGCACCGCCTCACCGTCTGCGGCGTCCCGTACGGCGAATCGGTGGCCGGGGTGGGAGCGGGCGGCACCGAGACGCTCGGCGCCCGCTGGCGGGTGCGGTGGACCCCGACCGTCGCCGCCATGCTGACGATCGCCGGCACCCGCGGCGTCACCCCGGTCCAGGCGGCCGAGGGCGCGCTGCGGGAACGGCTGCGCCGCGAGCAGCAGGTGGACGGCCCCACCGCCCGTGAGGTGCTCCAGGGCCTCGCCGACGCCGCCGCCTGCGGGCTGCCCGCGCTCGCCGACACCCGCCTCGCCCAGCTCACCACCGTCCTCCCGCAGTCGGGCACGCTCCCCGAACTCCTGGACGCCCTGGCCCTGCTGGACCGTCTCGCCGCCGGTCACATCCCCGGCCTGGCGCCCGAGGTCGCGCGGGCCGAGTCCGACGAGGGGAGCGAGGAGCGGACGGACGGCCCGTCGGATCCCGCCAGGTCCGGCAGTGAGGCTGTTGCGGCTCTGCCCGGGGACCGGCTCGACGCGCTGCTGGCGGCGGGCGAGTCGCTGACCGAGGCGGCGGTGCGCCAACTGGAGGGGCTGGGCGGGTCGGACGATCCCGCCGACGCCCGGGCCCTGGTGGAGCTGGCCCGCCGGGCCGACCTGTCCGGTGGAGTGCGCCTCGGCCACACGCTGACCGAACTCGCCGACCGCGGGAGCCCGTTGGTCCGGGGAGCGGCCGGGGCGGTGCGGGTGCTGCTCGGGCAGGACAGTCCGACGGCGTTCGGCGACCGCGCGGCCTCCTGGGTCGACGGGGCCACCGACGCGGGTACCCGGCAGGCCCTCGGCCGCTCGCTGGTCGGCCTGCTGACGGCGGCCGAGGGGCTCTTCGCCACCGCCCCCGAGGTGCTCGAACCGGTGCTGGAGCGGGTCACCGCCCTGCCGGACACCGCTTTCCTGGACCGGCTGCCCGCGCTGCGCGGCGGCTTCGACACCCTCGCCCCGGCTGCTCGCGACCGGCTGCTGACGCTGGTCGAGGAGCGTCTCGGCAGTCGCCTGCACGCCCTGCCGGACACGGTCGCGCCTGAGCTGCTCGCCGACTGGGCCCGCGCGGACCTCGCCGCCCGCGCTGCCCTGGAGCGGCGCGGTCTGCTCCCGAAGCCGCTCGCCCGGCCGACGGTCGTACCGGAGCACCCCGTCCGGCCCGGCCCCGAGACGGCCGGCCCGGGACGGTTCACTCCCGCGTCCGTCGCGTCCGTCGCGTCCCTCGCGCCCGCCGCGCACGCGCTCGCGCCCGCCGAGCGCTGGCGACTGCTGCTCGGCCGGCCGGGCAACGGCGGCTTCGGCGGGCGGGGCTCCCGGCTCGCCACCGCGCTCGACGAGCTGTACGGCACCGGGCACGGCGAGGGATCCGGCCCCGGCCTGGACGGGCGGGGCGGCGCCGGCGGCAACCGGGGCGGCCGCGAGGCACCCTACCCGGGGGTCCGCGAGTGGTCCGAGGAGCTGACCGCGCTGTTCGGTCCGGGCATCCGCGAGGAGGTGCTCGCCGCCGCCGTGGGCCGGGGTCGGACCGACGCACTGGACGCGATCGACCCGGGCGCCGTCCGCCCGTCCGTCGACCTGCTCCGCACCGTGCTGGAGCACGCCGGCGGCCTGCCCGAGGCGCGGATCGCCGGGCTGCGCCCGCTGGTGCGGCGACTGGTGGACGAACTCACCCGCGAGCTGGCGACCAGGCTCCGCCCGGCGCTCACCGGGATCAGCGTGCCGCGTCCGAGCCGGCGGCCCGGCGGCGGGCTGGACCTCGACCGGACGATCCGGGCCAATCTCGCCACCGCCCGCCCGGCCCGCCCGGGCGAGCCGGGAGCCGGCACGGTGATCGTCCCCGAGCGTCCGGTCTTCCGGAGCAGGGCCCGCCGGGCGGCCGACTGGCGGCTGATCCTGGTGGTCGACGTGTCCGGGTCGATGGAGTCGTCCACGGTCTGGGCGGCGCTGACCGCCTCGATCCTGGCCGGGGTGCCGTCGTTGAGCACCCACTTCGTCGCCTTCTCCACCGAGGTCGTCGATCTGACCGAGCGGGTGGAGGACCCGCTGGGTCTGCTCCTGGAGGTACGGATCGGCGGCGGCACCCACATCGCCACCGGGTTGAAGTACGCCCGGGAGCTGGTGACGGTGCCCTCCCGGACGCTGGTCGCGGTGATCAGCGACTTCGAGGAGGGCGGCCCGATCGGCGGGCTGCTGACGCAGACCCGCGCGCTGGTCGACTCCGGCTGCCACCTGCTCGGCTGTGCCGCGCTGGACGACAGCGGGACGGCGCGCTACTCGAAGGCGGTCGCGGGCCAGCTGGTCGCGGCCGGGATGCCCGTGGCGGCGCTGAGCCCGCTCGAACTGGCCCGCTGGGTGGGGGAGAAGGTCCGATGACAGAGCAGCAGAGTCCGCCGTCCGGCGCGGCCTGGCCGGCCGTCCGCCCGGAGGTGGTCGCCGAGGTGGTGGCGGGCCTGTCGGCCCGTCTGCAGAAGCGCCTGGACGGAGCGGCCGCCAAGCTGGCGCAGCGGCCGGTGCAGCGGTCCGGCGACGAGTGGCGGATCGAGGTGGACGAGGAGACGGCGCTCGTCCTGCACGCGCCGGGCGGAGTGGTCCGGGTCCCGGCCGACGTCCGCTGCGGCTGCCTGCTGGCGCCGGCCTGCGTGCACCGGGCGGCGGCGGTCACGGTCTGCCGTCTCGCCGACGCGGGCACCGAACCGGCCCCGGACCCAGGCACCGGACCGGGCCCCGACACAGGCCCGGAACGGGAACCGGAACCGCCCGCCGCCGCTGACAGCACCCCTGAAGCCGGCTCGGGCACCGCCGCGGACACCGCCCCCGACGCCCGCGCCGCCGGCCCGCTCACCCCGGCCGAGCAGGCCGCCGTCCGCCACCTGCACCGCGCCGCGGCGGCCGTCCTGGCGGCGGGGGTGGGTGGAGCCGGCGCCGTGCTCCAGGCGGAGCTGCTGCGCGCCGCCCACCGAGCCCGGCTCGCCGGGCTCCACCGGCCGGCCGCTGCGGCGGTCGCCGTGGTGACCCAGGTCCGGGCGGCTCGTTCGGGCGAGCCGGACCACCGGCTCGCCGCCCTGGTCGCCGGCCTGCGCGAGCTGCTCGACCTGACCACGGCCCTGACCACGGCCGCCCCGACGCCGGCCGCCCCGACCGCTGGGCGCGGTGACCTCGCCGTGCTGCGCGGCACCGCCCGCCAGACCTATCGCGAGGCGGGCGGGCTGCGGCTGTACGGGCTGTTCGCCGAACCGGTCCTGACCGCCACCCACGCCGGAGTGCTGACCTGGGTGGTGGATGCCACCGGTCGGCTGAGCACCGTCGCGGAGGTCATGCCGCACGCCGACCCGACGACCGCCGCACCGCAGGCGGTCGGGGCCGGGAACCGGGCGGTCCGGCTGGGTGACGCGCTGCTCAGCCATCGCGAGTTCACCCGGGCCGGGCTGGCCGTCCAGGGGGCGACGCGGTCCGCCACCGGCCGGCTCGGCGCGGGCAGCTCGGTCCGGGCGGTCCGGGCCTCGGGTGCGGCGTGGACGGCCGAGCCGGTCGCCGGGCTCTGGGCGGAGCCCCCGGCCGCCCAGGTGGAGCGGGCGCTGACAGCGGCGGCGCTGCCGTACGAGACCCGGCCGGCCGGGAGCGATCTGTTGTTCCTGGACGTCACCCTGCTCGGCGCAGCCCCGTACGGGCCGGGCGGCGCGTCGCAGCTGCTCGCCGACTGCGCGGGGCTGGTGGTCGCGCTGCACGCGGCACACGACCACCCCGGACTGGCGTACCGGGGCAACCTGGCGTTGCTCGCCACCGCGCCGGGCCTGCGGCTGCGGGTGATCGGCCGGCTGGAGCGTGCCGAGCGCCCGGAGCTGCGGCTGCTCGCGGTGGGCGCGCCGCCCGCCGGGCCGGAGCCGGGTGACCCGGCCCTCGCTCTGCCCGCGGACCGGGCGGCACGGGTCAATCTGGGTCTGGAGCGGCTGCAGACCGCCGATCTCACCCTCGGCGCCCCCACCCCTCCGGCCGGCCCGGACGCCCTCACCGGCCCGGACACTCTCACCGGCCCGGGCGGGCCCGCTGCTCCGGTCCACCTGCTGGGCCGCCGGGTCGAGCAGGCGGTGACCGGCGGGCGGCAGGGGCTCGCACTCGGCGCCGGCCGGGCGGACACCGGCCGGGCGGAGCTGCGTGCGGCGGGCCTGGCCACGGGGGCCGCCCTGCTGGACGCGCTCCGCGCGGCGGCGGCGGACCACCCCCGGGACGTGTTCGGCCGGATCGTGGCGGACGACCACGCCGCGTTCACCACCGCATGGCTGGCAGCGGCCTGCTACGGGGAGGAGCTGGCCTCGGCACTCTGCGCGGAGGGTTGGCAACGCCGGGATCAGGTCAAGGCTGGGTCATAAGAAAGTATTTGCACAGGCAGGTAAAACGCGTCGAATGGCATACTGGGGGGACGGGAAAACGTTCGACCGGTCGTAACACCGTCGACCGGGGCCGGACAAGCGACCGGCCGGTCCACCGACCGGCCACGGGGTCCGGCCCGGGGCCGAGCCCGAGTTCGCGTACGAGCTCGGGCCGGGGTCCGGGCCGGGACAGGGAAGAGAAGGGCGAGCCATGGGTATCCACGACGATGCCGCCGAGATCCGCGCCTGCGGCTGGCGTACGCTCGCCGCTCTGCACGGCCTGATCGACGCCGCGCTGGAGAAGGCGCTCCAGAGCGAGCACCAGCTTTCGGTGGTCGAGTACACGGTGCTGGACGCACTCTCGCGGCAGGACGGCTGGCACATGCGGATGCAGCAGCTGGCCCGGGCGGCAGCCCTCAGCAGCAGTGCGACCACCCGTCTGGTGACGCGTCTGGAGGACCGGGGCCTGCTCAGCCGCTTCCTCTGCGTGGACGACCGGCGCGGCATCTACACCGAGCTGACCCCGCAGGGCCGCCAGCTGCTCCAGGCCGCCCGACCGGTGCACGACGCCACCCTGGAGGCGACGCTCGCGAAGGCCACCGAGACCCCGGAACTGGCCCCGCTGGTCCAGGCCCTGGAGGAGCTCAAGCTCACTCCGGCCGCCCCGGCCGCGTCCACGGTGCCGGCCGCCGTCTAACCCCGAGGCCGGCTCCCGGCACCGGCCCCCGACCACTGTCGCGGTTACCCGGACAGCCGGCCACTGTCCGGGCCCTCACCGTCGACCGGCGAGGGCCTCCCGGTGGACCTGGTCGAGCAGCGTGAGCGGCAGCTCCTTGCCGGAGCTCCGCTCGCGGACGCCGGAAGAGGACGGCCGGGGCGGCGGGGTCCAGGTCCAAGGCCCGGCGGGCATCCCGCACGAACCAGAACCGGGGCCGGCAGGGCGTGCCGAAGAGGTGGGGCCGAGCCGACCATGGTCGATTTGCCGACGCCGAAGCCGCCGGCAGCGAGGATCTCGGCCGCCCCCGGCGCCAGGGTCCGGGTCGTCAATTCGGTTCTTGGGGAAGGGAGCTGGAAGCGCTCGCGCGGGCCGGCCCGCGTGGGAGCCGGGCGGGCGAGGGCGGGCCGACCGGTCAGATCCGGCGGACGCCCTCGAT
The DNA here is from genome assembly GCF_040655255.1 of Kitasatospora sp. NPDC050463. NCBI lineage: Bacteria > Bacillati > Actinomycetota > Actinomycetes > Kitasatosporales > Streptomycetaceae > Kitasatospora > Kitasatospora sp. NPDC050463. The sequence continues at coordinate 68,156 of NZ_JBFAJO010000015.1, read as the reverse complement.
CACGGCCTGGAGCAGTGAGACGTCCGGCGCCTCGGCGAGTCGAACGGGCGCCCGGGTGAGGATCAGGCGGGCCTCCGACAGGTCGTCCAGCAGCACCTTGACCACGCTCACCGGCAGGTCCAGGCCGACTGCGATCTCGGCGACGGCCAGCGGGCGTTCGCGGCAGAGGTCGATGATCGCGGCCGGTTCGGGCGACAGCCGGGTGGTGTCCGTGCGCGGGTCGGCGGTGACCACCAGGGTGATCAGTGCGAAACCGTCACGGACCGGGCCGGTGCGGCCGTTGGTGATGGCATAGGGCCGGACCAGATGGCCGGCGTCCTGGTCGAAGAACGAGACCTCCCCGGCGCCGGCGGTCACGCGCCGCCGCCCGCGTCGACCGGGCCGGCATCGCTGCGCGGCGTCGCGGAGAGGTACTGGCCGACCTGCCTGACCAGCATGGTGGTCTCGACGGCCATCGGCCCGGCGGGTCGCCTCATCACGGCTGTTCCTTGGCTGCGGGAGGTGCGGGAGGTACGGGAGGCGTGGCGGGAGCGGTGGCCGGGCAGGCGTCCGGGGACACCGTGGCGGCCGGCGCGTGTGCCGCGCGCAACTGCTCGGCGAGACTGGCGTTGCGCACCCGCCGGGGGAGCACGGGCGGAGTGCGCGGGAGGCCGTCCGGACCGTGGTCCGAGCAGACCTGCGGGACCCGCTCCTGGGCGGGCGTTACGGGGTCGGCCGGCTGACCCCTCACCACGCCGTCCCACGGCTCACCCTGCGGGCCTCCGTACGGCGGGCCTTCGAACCGCCGACCTTCGGCCGTGCCCCCGACGACAGCACCACCGACGACGGCGCCACCGTCAGCCGGGACACTGCCACCCGGGACACCGTCACCCGGGACAGCGCCGCCCGGGAACCCGGTCGGGGGCTCGTCCGCCGGGTTCCCGTACCGCCGGGGCGGCGCGGAGCGGGGGACGACCACCGCACCGGGCAGCCCGGGGATCGGCGAGCCCACCGGCAGGTCACAGGCGGCGGGGCCGCCGTCACCCCGGTCGCCGCCCTCCCGGTACCGGGCCGGCGGCTCCCCGAGGACCACCCGGCCATCGTCCTCCCCCGCAGTACCTCCTGCACTACCTCCCGCACCGGCCGCCGCCGGATCCGGCGCGATACCGGTCGCCCCGGCGCCCGGCCGCCCGCCGAGAGCCCCCGGGGGCTCCCCGCCGCCCCCGCCCGGTCCGCCCGGCCCGCCGCCCCCGTCCGGTCCACCCGGCCCGCTGCCCCCGCCGTCCCGGTCCCGGTCGGCCTCCGCCACCGGCGTCCGGGTCACCCGGGCGCCGGACGGCAGACCCGCCACGGACGGGGCCTGCTCCGCCTGCTCCAGCAGCACCGACGGCACCAGCACGACGGCCCGCGTCCCGCCGTAGGGGGAGGACCGCAGCGTGACCCGGATGTGGTGCCGGGTGGCCAGCCTGGCCACCACGAAGAGGCCGAGCCGCAGGTCGTCGCCGAGCGCGGAGACGTCCAACTCGGGCGGGTCGGCCAGATACGCGTTGAGCCGCTCGTACTCCTCCGTGGTCATCCCGAGGCCCCGGTCCTCGACCTCCACGGCCAGCCCCCTGGGGACTTCCTGCGCGGAGACCTGCACCTTGCTGTAGGGCGGCGAGAAGGTGGTGCCGTTCTCGATCAGTTCGGCGATCAGGTGGATGACGTCGGCGACGGCGTGTCCGCCGAGCGAGGTGCGCGGGACTTCCTGGACGACCACCCGGGAGTAGTTCTCCGTCTCCGAGACGGCGCTGCGCAGCACGTTGACCATCGGGACGGCGTTGCGCCAGCGCCGGGCGGGGAGCGCGCCGCCGAGGATGACCAGGTTCTCGGCGTTGCGCCGCATCCGGGTCGCGAGGTGGTCGACGGCGAACAGCTCGCGCAGCAGCTCGGGGTCCTCGTGCTCGCGCTCCAGCGCGTCCAGCATGCTGATCTGGCGGTGGAGCAGGATCTGGGTGCGGCGGGCGATGTTGAGGAAGACCTTCTTCGTTCCTTCGCGGCCCTGGGCCTGGTGCACGATGGCGGTGAGGGAGGCGGTGCGGAGGGCGGCGAGGCCCTCGGCGGTCTGCTGGAGCTCGTCGCCGAGGCGCCGGGAGGGGCTCCAGGCGGGCGGCGGCGGGACGGACTCGCCGGCCCGGAGCCGGCCGACCACCTGGGGGATCTCGTGCTGGGCCAGCGAGAGGGTGTCGGCCCGCAGGCCGAGGAGCCGGGCGGACACCGTCCGGGCCAGCCGTACTCCGCGCGCCAGGCTCCAGAGCAGGACGACGCCGACGGCCGCGCTGACGCAGGCCAGGGCGGTCCGGTGGCCGGAGCCGAGCAGCAGGTGGACGGCGTAGCCCCAGGTGGCGGCGAGGCCGAGGCAGGGGACCAGCACGAGAACGAGGAGAGAGCGGCGGAGCGAGCCGGACCGGCCGGCGCGGTGGCCCGTGCGCGGGGCCGATATGCCTGGCATCTGATTCCTTGGTGCAGGGCCAACGGCGGGTTCGCTCGTGTGCGGTCCGACCGGGGTCTCGGAGCGCCACGGCCGGCGGTTCCAGGCGGGGGCCGGGCGAGGTGACGTGGTGTCACCGTGTCCGGGCGGGGTGCAGCACGGCCGCCGACGTCAGGCACGCTATCAGCCCCAGGAGGCCCTATCGCAATATCAACTGACGATACGTAAGCGGATGGTGACACGGTTTCGAGCCGATCCGACGGCCGTCTGGCAGCGGATCCCCGCTGGTCAGAAGGGTGGCCCCGATCGTCGGCGGCTTCCCGGGAGCCCGAGGGGAGGTCTCCGGAAAGCCGTCAGGAACAGGTCAAGTACGGGAAGTCCGAGGTGGGGCCGGAGGCCGGGCGTGGGCCGGCTCCGGGTGGCTCGGTAGCTTCCGAACGGTGGTTCAGCCCGCCAGCGGCATGTGCAGCAGGGCGGCGCCGGCCGCACGTGCGGCGTCGGCCTCCAGGCGGGCCTCCCGCTGGGCCAGTTCGGTCCAGGCCCAGCTGGTGAGGTCGGACAGCTCCGCCGACCACTGCTTGCCGTACGTGCCCGAGGCCACCTGGCCGAGCCGCAGCCGCTGGACGTCGGAGGTGCCGGCCGGCGGGTAGATGTGGGTGGCGTCCCGCAGGTAGCGCTCGATGTGGAACTCGGCCTGCAGGCCCCGGGCGGCGTGGATCTCCATCGCGTTCCGTGCGGAGTCCAGCGCGTACTCGGTGTTGATCAGCTTGGCGTTCATCAGCTCGGCGTCGCAGGGCCGACCGTGGTCCAGCTGGTGCGAGGCGTGGTACGCGGCCAGCTTGGCGGTCATCAGCCGGGACTGCATCTCGCCCAACTTGAGAGCGATGTTGGGAAGTTGGGAGAGCGGTTTGCCGTACAGCACCCGCCCCTCGGCGAACCGCACGGTGTCCTCCACGATCGCCGTGTGGATGCCGAGTGCGACGGCGGCCAGGTTCAGCCGGCCGTACAGGGTGGAGGAGGAGTAGGCGACGTCCAGGCCCTGGCTCTCCTCGCCCAGCCGGTTGGCGGCGGGGATCCGGCAGTCCTCGAAGACGATCTCGCCGAAGCTGAAGCCGTGCAGACCGCTCTGCGAGCCGAGGCTCCCGGTGCGAAAGCCCGGGCGGTCGCTCTCGACCAGGAACGCGGACAGGCCCCTGGTGCCCTCGCCGGTGCGGAGCACCACGCCGTGCACGTCGCCGATGTGGGAGTTGCCGACGAACCACTTGCGGCCGTTGAGCACGTACTCGTCGCCCTCGCGCCGCGCGGTGCCGGTCATGCCGAGCACATGACCGCCCGAGTCCGGCTCGGTGACGGCGATCGTCGGCAGCACCTCGCCGGAGGCGAACCGGGGCAGCCAGTAGCGGCGTTGGGTGTCGGAGCCGAAGTGGATGACCTTGGCGACGCCGAGCTGGGAGGCCTGTGCCATCGCGCCCATCGCGCCGCTGACCCGGGCCAGTTCCTCGACGATGACCGTCTTCGCGAGGTGGCCCAGACCGAGCCCGCCGAACGCCCGCGGGATGGTGGCGCCGATCCAGCCGCGGTGGGCGATCTCGCGGGAGAGCTCGACCTCGACCGTACGGTCGGCCTCCATTCTGGCCACCTGTGGACGCACTTCCTTCTCCGCGAACTCACGTACCTCCGCGCGCAGGCTCTCGTGTCGTTCGTCGGTGAAGTAGTCCATCGCCATGCTGGGTCCTCTCGATTCCGGGGTGGTCGTGCCTCCGTCCGTGCAGCCGATCCGCTCCGGCCGCCCAAGAGTGGGGGTTGATGAGATGGCGGCCGGTTGCTCCGATGCAGCCGGTGCGCGCGGAAGTGCGGGACGGGGATCCTGACGGACGCCGTCCGTATTTTCGGCAGGGCTCATTGTCGTATGGCGATCCGGACCTCTCCAGAGTCGATCTTGAATTGGCGCGAACGGATCCCCCGAGGGCGAGGAAGGATTGAAACGCACCGCAACGGGGGAATGATCGTTCCCCACTTTCCGCCCTGTCGGACGGTCGTCCACGTGCGGGTTTGACTGTCCATCAGCAACACAAGCCCGGGTGGGCCGGGAGCACCGATCGCGCCGGACGTCTGATTACATGTGCGCCATGACTGATGTGATGAGCACTCAAGGCCAGTTCCCGGGTGCCGCCGGTGAGTCCGAGCGGACCCGCAGGCTGCGCAGCCTGGGTCTCAACGAACCCACCGTGGACGAGGCCTTCGACCGCTTCGCTCACCTGGCCGCCAGCATCACCCGCGCCCCCATCGCGATGGTCAACTTCATCAACGACGAGCGGCAGATGTTCCGGGGGCTCTTCATTCCGCCAAACTCGGTTGACATCCCGGGCGACATCGGGTCCTCCTGGGCCGACCGGGGCATCGCCTTCGACCTCCCCACCCGGGAGATGCCGCTCAGCCACGGCTTCTGCCCGCACGTGGTGGCCCAGCGCTCCCCGCTGGCACTCGACGACATCCTCGCCTACCCCCGGTTCTCCGGGAATCCGGTTGTCGACGAGCTGGGGGTGCGCGCCTACCTCGGCGCCCCGCTGGTCGACGACACCAACACCGTCATCGGCACCGTCTGCGTCCTCGACCGTGAACCCCGCCAGTGGGGCCGCGAGCGGCTGCGCGACATCCAGCACCTCGCCGAGGCACTGCTCTCCGAGATCCGGCTGCGCGACCACCTGGTCGCCCAGCAGCAGGAGATGTTCGCGGCCTTCGACGGATCGCCGTTCCCGATCATGCTCACCCACGGTCCCGACCGGGACATCCGCTACGTCAACCCGCAGCACGCCGAGGTCTTCGGCGCGGCGACGTACGGCTCGATCGACCAGGCCTACCCGCAGCTCGCCGAGGCCGGGCTGGCGCAGGTGGTCGCCGAGGCCTACCACACCGGTCGGGCCACCGTCCTGAACGACGTCCGTTTCCGGACCACCCGGCCGGACGCCCAGCGGATCCACCAGATCTTCAGCTTCACCTGCACCCCGCAGCGGGTCGTGCGCACCGGCGAGGTGAGCGGCGTCCTCGTCGTCGGCATGGACGTCACCGCGCAGTCCCGTACCGAGGAGGAGCTGGGAACGCTGGCCGCGCTGCTGGTCGACCGGCTCCAGCAGAGCGGTGCCGGCACCGGCCGCCAGGGTCTCGGCGCCGGGGAGACCGGACTGGTCCTCCCGGGCTGAGTCCGGACCCGCCCACCCGTCCCCCACTCCACGAACACGGCCATTGCCACGACCGAAGCCGCGTCCACGACCACTGCCGCCGCCGCGTCCACTGCCGCCGGCCCGGCTCGCCGCGACCGTCCCAGCCCCTGCTCCGCTCCGACCGACGGCCCGGCCACGACCGACGGCCCGGCCACGACCGACGGCCCGTCCACGACCGACGGCCCGTCCGCCGACGCCCCGTCCGCCGACCTCGTGTCCACCGACCCCGCCACCGTGGTGGGGCGCCTCTCACCCCCGAGGAGAGGCTCCCCGCCACGGTGCCTCTGAGGGGTCGCCCCGACCGTCGCCCCGCCGTCGTCGCAGCCGTCGCCCCGGCCCGCTGCCACCCGCCCCGGCCGCCGCGCGGGTGAACCGGCCGCTCCCGCACCCCGGCCGGGCGCCGAAGGCCGGCCGTCGATGGTAGGCATGGGCCGCATGGAGTGGTTCGCCGGCTGGTTCGCCGCACCCGAGTACGGGCCGAGCCGATTCCTCGTGCAACGGCTGCTGGCCGCCGTCTACCTGACCGGATTCGTGGCCGCCGCCGCCCAGTTCCGGGCCCTGATCGGTGCCGAGGGCATGCTGCCGGTGCCCCGCTTCACCGCGCGGGTGCCGTTCCGCCGGGCGCCGAGCCTGTTCCACCTCCACTACAGCGACCGGTTCTTCGCCGCCGTCGCCGCGACCGGCGTCGTGCTCTCCGCCGCCCTGGTGGCCGGGCTGGGCGACGCGGTCCCGCTCTGGGCGTCGATGCTGCTGTGGGCGGTGCTCTGGGCGCTCTACCTGTCCATCGTCAACGTCGGCCAGACCTGGTACTCCTTCGGCTGGGAGTCCCTGTTGCTGGAAGCCGGCTTCCTCGCCGCCTTCCTGGGCAACGAGGACATCGCCCCGCCCCTCCCGGTGCTCTGGCTGATGCGCTGGCTGGTCTTCCGGGTCGAGTTCGGCGCCGGGCTGATCAAGCTGCGCGGCGACCGCTGCTGGCGCGACCTGACCTGTCTGCGCTACCACCACGAGACCCAGCCGATGCCCGGACCGCTCAGCTGGTTCTTCCACCACCTGCCCGCGCCGCTGCACCGGGTCGAGGTCGCCGCCAACCACGTCACCCAGCTCGTGGTGCCGGTCGGCCTCTTCCTCCCGCAGCCCGTCGCCACCTACGCGGCCGCTGTCATCGTCGTGACCCAGCTGTGGCTGGTCGCCTCCGGCAACTTCGCCTGGCTGAACTGGCTCACCATCGCGCTCGCCCTCGCCGCCGTCGACCCGGCCCGGCTCGGCCTGCCCGTCCACCCCCGGGCCTACCACGGCACCCCCGGCTGGTTCGAGGGCCTGGCGATGGCGCTGACCCTCGCCGTCGTCGGACTCAGCTACTGGCCGGTCCGGAACATGGTCTCCCGTGAACAGGTGATGAACCGATCCTTCAACCGGCTTCACCTGGTCAACACCTACGGTGCCTTCGGCAGCGTCAACCGGATCCGCCAGGAGGTGGTGATCGAGGGCACCGACGAGCCCACCGTCACCCGGCAGACCGTCTGGCACGAGTACGGGTTCAAGGGCAAGCCCGGCGACGTGCGCCGTCTTCCGCGCCAGTACGCTCCCTACCACCTGCGGCTGGACTGGCTGATGTGGTTCGCCGCCATCTCACCCGCCTACGCCCGGCCCTGGTTCCTGCCATTCGTCGCCCGGCTGTTGGCGAACGACCCGGCCACGCTGCGGATGCTGCGCCACAACCCCTTCCCGGACGCCCCGCCGACCCACGTCCGGGCGACGCTCCACCGCTACCGTTTCACCGACTGGCGCGAACTGCGGACCACCGGCGCGTGGTGGCACCGGACCGCGCAGCACGAGTACCTTGCGCCGGTCAGCCTTGACACCCTCACTCGTTCCGGTTACCGGCCGCCCCTCGGCCGCCGCAGCCGTTCGGTGCCGCTGGACGGGCTGCGACGCCGACCGGGTCACCCGCCCGGCCCCGCGCCGCAGCACCCGCCCGGCCCTCCCGAGTAGCGGCCGGGCGGGCGGTGTGGCACGCCACAACGGCCCGTCGGGCGGTGGGTGCGTGCAAGGCTCGAACGGGCACCCGTATTCTTGGCCTCCACACCCGGCAGCCCGACCGCGCGCCCCAGCCCCTCCCGCCGGGGCCTCCGTGCGCACCCGGTCCGCCGTCGCCCTCGTCGCCCGCCCCGCCGCAGTCGCCCAGAACCGGACCAAACATGACAGTGCTTCACTCGCGCAATGCCGACGCCGCAGACGCCAAGGCCGCCGCAGACGCCAAGGACGCCACGGACCCGGAGCAGAACCGCGGCCAGGCGGCCACGGCGGAGACCGGCCTTCGGGACGAGCTCGGCCGTTACGCCGAACTCGGCGCCTTCACCCTCACCGCCGGGACCCACGCGTGGTACGCCGCCGTCGACACGGTCGCCACCCCCGAGGACGCCCGCGCCGCCTCCACCACCCTCGCCGAACTCCGCGGCAGCGACCTCCAGCAGACCTGGGAGGCCGTCACCACCCTGGCCGCCGATGCCAAGGTCGAGGTGCCCGGCAGCGTCGCCGTCGCGGCGCTGTTCGCCGAGACGCTCCAGCGCGTCCACCAGACCTCCGCCATCCTGATCGCCGCCGCGTATGACGCCGACCTGGACGCGCTCGTCGCCGCCACGGCGGACCGGGCCTGGCGCCGGGAGAACGGCGTCAAGTTGTCGTTCCTGCGCGCTCGCGGGCTGCGCAAGCAGGCCGCCGCCCTGGTCGCCGGAGGCCGCAAGGCCCGGCCCGAGGAACTGCACGAGGCGCTCGCCTCCGCCAAGATCGAACGCCGGGCCTGGGCCGTCCTCGCCCCCTCCGGCGCCCTGCCCGTCCCGCCCGCCGACGGCCCGCTGGCGGAGCGGACCGCAGCGGCCTTCGAGTCGATCGGCACCGGCCTGCGCGACCTCGCCCGGCTGCTGCCCGAGCACGACCTGGACGCGCTGCCGTTCCCCGAGCTCATCGACCTGGTGGAGCGCCTGGCGGCGGACGAGGGCACGCTCTACCGCCTCCCGACCATCCGCTCGCTGCGGACCTCCCTCGAGGAGGCCGGCCTCGCCGACCTGCTCGCCGAGCTCGCCGCCGCCCGTGCCGACCGCCGCGCCGCCGAGGCCGCCTACGGTGCCCGCCAGGCCCTGGCCGGCGGCCAGCGTGACGGGCTGACGGCGACGGAGGAGACGCCCGCCGAGGAGACGCCCGCAGCGGAGGCTTTCGTCGAGGAGACGGCCGCCGAAGAGGCGGCGATCGAGGCCGAGGCCGAGACCGACGTCGAGCCGGTGGCCGAGAGCAAGGAAGAGGTCGAGACCGAGACCGAGAGTGTCGAAGCTGCGGCCGCCGATGAGGTGACGGAGCCCAAGGTCGAGGCAGAGGCAGAGGCAGAGGCAGAGGTCGAGGTCGAGGTCGAGGTCGACGAGATCACGGCCGAAGAGCCCGCCGAGGCCCGACCGGCCGTCGTCTCCCTCCCGGCACCGTCCCCCGCTGCGGACGACCTGGTGGACGCGGCTCCGGCCGTTCCGGCCCAGGTCGAGGCCGAGCCGGTGCTGGTGGAGGACGACCGGTCGGAGGACGCCGAGCCGGTTGCCGAGGTCGAGGTCGCCGAGATCGCCGAGGTCGAGGTGCCTCTGGTCGAGGAGGTCGCGCCGGAGGCTGCTCCTGTGGTCGAGTCCGAGGTTGCCGAGTCGGAGGCGGTCGCTGAGCCGGAGTCCGTGGCGGTGGCCGAGGAGTCCGTGGTCGAGGAGCCGGTCGCCGAGGTCGAGGTGCCTCTGGTCGAGGAGGTCGCGCCGGAGGCTGCTCCTGTGGCCGAGTCCGACGCGGTCGAGTCCGAGGTTGCCGAGTCGGAGGCGGCCGCTGAGCCGGAGTCCGTGCCGGTGGTCGAGGAGCTCGTGGTCGACGAGCCGGTTGCCGACGAGCCCGTGGCCGAGGTCATGGTCGAGGAGGCCGCGCCCGAGGTCGTCGAGTCCGAGCCGGTCGTCGAGGCTGCTCCGGTGGCCGAGTCCGAGCCGGTCCAGTCCGAGGTTGCCGAGCCGGTGGCCGCGGTCGAGGTCGTCGAGCCGGTCGTCGAGCCGGAGTCCGTGCCGGTGGTCGAAGCGCCGGTCGCCGAGCCCGAGGTTGCCGAGGTCGAGGCAACTGCCGTGGTCGAGTCGGCAGAGGCCGAGCCGGTCGCCGAAGCCGTCGAGCCGGTCGCCGAGGTTGCCGAGCCCGCCGAGGCCGTCGCCGCCGGTCTGCCCGAGAAGCCCGACTTCACACCGGGCCGTCCGGTGACCGCCTACTCGGCGGACGAACTGCTCGCCGTCGTGCGGTGGCTGGACGGTGACGGAGTCGAGCGCAGCGACGAGGAGCTGTTGCGGGCGGCGATGAAGGAGCTGGGCTTCGCCCGTCTCGGCCCGCGCATCAAGGAGGCGCTGGGCGCCGCCGTGACGGCCGCGCGAGGCTGACGCACAGCGACGAGAGACGCCGAAGGGTCCGGTGGAGCGGGCGAACCGCCTCCACCGGACCCTTCGCCGTGTTCAGCCGGCCTTGTTCCAGGGGGCGCTGGACATCAGCGCCTTGACGTTGGCGACGTAGCTCGGGTTCGGGATGGCCAGGCTCCCGCCGGTCGCGCCCGTGACGGGGTCGGTGACGGTGTTGTAGTGCACGTTCCCCGCCCCGGCGTTGTAGGCGGCGATCACCAGGTCGAGCAGCGGCGTCCGGCCGGTGGCCGGGTCGGGGGAGAGGTCGTACTTCCCGCCGAACGAGGAGTCGCCGTAGTAGGCGACCAGCCAGTCGAGCAGCTGGGTGCCGAGCTGGACGTTGCCGGTCAGCGTCTTGGGGTCGGAGGTCGTGCCGAACTTGCTGTTCATCCAGCTGACCGTGGCGGGCATGATCTGCATGGTGCCGATGCCGCCGTCGCAGGCGAGGATGCCGGACTGCCAGCCGCTCTCCTGCCAGGCGATCGCCTTGACCAGGTTGACCGGCAGCGCCGGGAGCTTGTCCGTGCCGCCGTTGCTGAGGAACAGCGTGCGGGACTGGCCGGCGGCCGAGGTGAGTGCCGCCGCGACGTCCTCCTTCGGCTCGTCGGGCTGGGGCTTGGTCGGGGTGCAGCCGCTCTGCAGCGGAGGGACGTGCGGGGTGGCCGGCGCCGGCGGTGGCGGAGGCGCGACCGGTCCGGGCTTCGCGGTCGGCGCGGGAGCCGCGGCGACGGCTGCCGGGGCCGGGGGCGCCGGGGGCGTCGTGGCGGCCTTGGGGGCCGGGTCCGCGGGCTTGGCGGTGGTCGGCTTGACGGTGCTCTGCGACGCGGTCGGGCTCGGTCTGGCCGACTTGCTCGCCGTCGCGCTCGGCGAGGCGCTGGTGCTCGGCGAGGCACTGGTGCCGGTCGAGGCGCTCGGCGTCGGTGAGGCGGAGGTGTCGACCGTCGGTGTCCCCGAGGGGGAGGCCTCCGTGGTGGCGGCCACCACGGGGCCCGGGGTGCCGCCGGCGCCGTCGTCCGCTTTCTTGCTGCCGCAGCCCGTCAGCAGCGCAGTGGACACGGCCGCCACGGACACCAGGACGAGCGCCTGCCGTGAAGCACGCATGTTCATGGGATGTCGCCCCCCCTTTTTCGCCGGCCGACCCGGCGCGAGGCGGTCATCCTACGGTGGTGTGATCACCGTACTGACGCGTGGTCCCGGGAGTGCGGCCGGAACGGATCCGCAGGGTCCACGTGCTCAGCCCGGCGCCGCTCCGGGCAGGGCCCGGGCCAGCTGCGCCGCCAGTACCCCGGGCGCCTGCACCAACGACGGTCCGTACCAGGTCAGATGCCGCCCGCTCACCAGGGCCGCCGGGACACCCGGGAATGCCTCGGGGCCGTCGTCCCCGGCGAAGCGGTAGGGCTCGTCCGGAAGGACGACCAGCTCGGGCTCGCAGGCCAGGAGTTCCGGCAGCGGGATGGCGGGGTAGCGCTCGGGGTGGTCGGCGTGGACCACCTGGACGCCGAGGCGGCGGAGCAGGTCGCCGGCGAAGGTGTCCCGGCCGAGCACCATCCAGGGCCGGCGCCAGATCGGGACGACGGCACGCCGGGAGGTCGGCCGGGGAGGGAGGTCCGCCCAGGCGGCCTCGGCGGCGTCCAGCCAGCCAGGGCGGGGGAGCCCGCAGGCGGTGGTGAGCAGCCGGTGGAGGGAGTCGAACGCCTGGTCCAGGGTGCGGACGTCGGTGACCCAGACCGGCAGGCCGGCGGCGCGCAGCGCGTCGAGGTCGGGGCGGCGGTTCTCCTCGTCGTTGGCGATGACGAGGTCCGGCGCGAGGGCCGTGATCCGGCGGACGTCGGGGTTCTTGGTGCCGCCGATCCTGGTCACGGCCAGGTCGGCGGGGTGGCTGCACCAGTCGGTGACGCCCACCAGCAGACCGGGCGCGGTGGCGGCGACGGCCTCGGTCAGCGAGGGCACCAGCGACACGACCCGCCGGACCGGGCCGGGCCCGAGCGGTACCCGCAGCCCGAGGTCGTCCCCCCGGCTGTCCACCCGGGCGGCCGGCTCGCGGGACGGTCGGCCCGATCGCGGCCCCCTCCCGGACGGGACCCCTGACGGCGGGTCGGGCGGCTGGGCGGTGTGGGAGGCCATCCGGCCACCCTAAGCCGGACGCACCCGGCCCGGCGGCGGAAAGTCGTGGGAACCGGGTGGGCGCGGCGGCCGACTACCTGGTCCGGGCTCCCAGGACGGGCCCGAGCACGACCACTGACCAGGAGAGTTCCATGCGCCCTCGCGTGTTCTGCGGCATCGCGGCCGCCATCGCCCTGTTCGCCACGGCCTGTGGGAGCGGTGGTGGGGGGAACAGTGCCGGTGGTGACCGGGGCGGCGACGGCGGGCCGGCTACCGCCGCCGGGTTCCCCGTGAAGGTGGCGGACTGCCAGGGCAGGGAGACCACCGTCGAACAGGCCCCGAAGCGGATCGTCACCAGCAATGCCGCGAGCCTGGAGATGCTGCTCCAGCTCGGCGCGGGCGACCGGGTCGTCGGCACCGGGTTCCCGCCGGGCAGGGGCAGCCTGCCGGCGGCGCTGGCCGAGCAGGGCGCGAAGGTGCCGGTCCTGGGCGACAAGGTGATCGCCAAGGAGAAGCTGCTCGGCTCGGGCGCGGACCTCTACGTGGACACCTTCGGCTCGATGCCGATGATGGGCGGGGCGGGGGCCGGGCCGAGCGAGGAGGAGTTCGCGGCCGCGGGCATCCAGCACGTCATGCTGCTCTCCACCGCCTGCGCCGGCACGCCGAAGGCCGCCAAGGCGCCGCGCACCGACCTCGCCGAGGTGGAGAACGACATCCGCCGGCTCGGCGCGGTGACCGGCACGGCGGCCAGGGCCGAGGAACTGGTCGCCGGGATGGAGCAGCAGATCGGCGAGGTCCGCACGGCGACCGCCGCCGTTCCCGCCGAGCAGCGGCCCAGCTACTTCCTCTTCGACTTCGACGCCGGGACCAAGCAGCCGGTGTCGGTCTGCGGCCGGCAGGTCGCCAACGCGGTGATCACCCTGGCGGGCGCGCGCAACGTGTTCGCCGACTGCGACGCCGACTTCAAGCCGGTCTCCTGGGAGGACGTGGTGGCCGGGAACCCGGACTGGATCCAGCTCGCCGTGCGCAACCGGGGCAGCGAGGAGGAGAACCGCAAGGCCTTCGCCGACGCCGAGGCCTTCCTGCGGAGCTTCCCCGCCACGCAGGGCCTGAAGGCCGTCCAGGACGGACGCTTCCTGCGGATCGGATCCGAGGTCACCACCATCGCCGGGGTGCGCAACGCCGACACCGTCCGGCAGATCGCGGCCACCGTTCACCCGGCGCTCGTCAAGAACGGACGGTAGGCCGTGGCATCGGCCGCCGCCGCCACCGGCAGGCGGAGCCGGACGGGGGGCCTGCGCGCCGGGCCGCTGGCCGCCGTGCTCGCCCTCGCGCTGGTCGCCGCGCTCACCGCAGCCGTCTCGCTCGGCTCGGTGGACATCCCGCCGGGCGAGGTCTGGTCGGTGGTCGCCCACCGGCTCACCGGCCGGGCGCCCGAGCCCGGCACCCGCGATCTCATCGTCTGGCAACTGCGCGTCCCGCGCGCCCTGCTGGCGGCGATGGTCGGGGCCGGGCTCGGCCTGGTCGGGACCGCCGTCCAGGCGCTGGTCCGCAATCCGCTCGCCGATCCCTATCTGCTCGGGATCTCCTCCGGCGCCTCGCTCGGCGCGGTCGCGGTGATCGTCCTCGGCGGCGGGCTCGGCCTGGAGCTGGCCTTCGGCAGCGCGATCGGGCTGACCATCTCGCTGGCCGCCTTCCTCGGCGCCCTGGCCGCGTTCTCCCTGGTCTGGCTGCTGGCCCGGCGCGGCGGCGGCTTCTCGCCGCTGCGCCTCGTCCTGGCCGGCATCGGCATCGGGCAGTTCCTCACCGGCTTCACCAGCTACCTGGTCCTGCAGACCAGCGACGAACAGCAGACCCGGGGCGTGCTGTTCTGGCTGATGGGCAGCCTCAGCGGCGCCGTCTGGGGCCAACTCGCCGTCCCCGCCGCCGCTGTGGTCCTCGGGCTGGCGCTGCTCCAGGCCCGCGCCCGGGGGCTGAACGCGTTGCTGATGGGCGACGAGACGGCAGCCGGGCTCGGGGTGGACGTCACCCGGCTGCGCCGCGAGATCTTCGTCGTCACCAGTGTGCTCACCGGTGTGCTGGTCGCCGTCTCGGGGGCGATCGGTTTCGTCGGTCTCATGGTGCCGCACGTCTGCCGGCTGCTGGTCGGCGGCGACCACCGCCGGCTGCTGCCGCTGTCCGCCCTCACCGGGGCGGTGCTGCTGGTGGTGGTCGACACTCTCGCCCGGACCGTGCTGGACACCCAGGAGCTGCCGATCGGGGTGGTCACCGCCGTGATCGGCGCACCCACCCTGCTCTACCTGCTGGACCGACGACTGGAGCGGAATTGAGGATCGCCGTCGAGGATCTGAGTGTCACCCTGTCCGGACGGACGGTGGTGGCCGGCGTCCATCTGGTCGCCAAGGAGGGCGAGATCGCCGGCCTGGTCGGCCCGAACGGCAGCGGCAAGTCCAGTCTGCTGCGCACCGTCTACCGGCATCTGCGGCCGAGCGCCGGGCGGGTGCTGCTGGCCGGCCGGGAGCTGGCCGGGCTGACCGCCGCGCAGTCGGCCCGGCACATCGCCGCGCTGCCCCAGGAGCGCGGCGGGGACTTCGAGTTGACCGTCCGCGAGGTGGTGGCGATGGGTCGGACCCCGTACAAGCGGGCCTTCGCGGGGGACGATGCCGAGGACCACCGCCTGGTCGAGGACGCCCTGGAGCGGGTCGAGATGGCGGACGCGGCGGACCGAAGGTTCGCCCAGCTCTCCGGGGGTGAGCGTCAACGAGTGCTGCTGGCAAGGGCATTGGCCCAGCAGCCGGACGTCCTGGTGCTGGACGAGCCGACCAACCACCTGGACGTCCGGCACCAGGTCGAGCTGCTCGGCCTGCTGCGCGAGCAGCGCCGCACCACGCTGATCGCGCTGCACGACCTCAACGCGGCGGCCTCGGTCTGCGACCGGCTGCACGTCCTGCACCGCGGCGCGCTGGTGGCGTCCGGGACGCCGCGTGACGTGCTGACCGCCGAGCTGCTCGCCGAGGTGTTCGGCGTGCGGGCGGCGGTGGTCGAACACCCGCTCACGGGCGACCCGTTGATCGCGTTCGACCACCGCACGCCTGCGTCGGCGGCGGGGCGGGCGACGCGTCAGGAGGTCTCGTAGTGGCTCGGGCGGCCGTCGCGCTCCACCAGGCGGCCGATCCTCCCGGCCTCCTCGCTGCGTAGCAACTCCCAGTGTCCGTCCGGCCGGTGCAACACCGCGGAGTGCCACGGCGTCGTCCAGGCGTCGGCGGCCTCCAGCAGCCGGATGCCGAACTTCGGTGCGCCGACCCGCTGCGGGTGGATGGAGAGCCGGACGGACCGGGGGTGCTGCTCGGCGATCAGGGCGCCCCAGGCGCGACTGCGCTGGATGACGCCGTACGCGCGCCGGCGGCAGTCGCGCTGCAGGGCGGACCTGGTGCCGGTGAAGCCGGCGGTGTCCTCGGTGAGGAACCGGGTGATGCCGCGGTAGAGGCGCAGGGTCTCCTCGTCGGTCAGCACCTGCTCGCGCAGCTCCTCCTTGCCGGGCGCGTACCGGGCGTGCACCCGGGCCCGCTTCTCGTCGAACGGCAGATCGCCGAGGACGGCCCGCAGGTCGAAGGTGGCGAGGTGGCTCAGACCCTCGCGCGCGATCATCGCGGACAACGCGTCGGAGTACTGGTCGATGTGCTCGTCGGGGACGTGGATCAGATCGCCGAAGATGTGCCCGTCGGAGCAGATCAGGATCTGCGCACCGGGCTCGTAGAGCCGGCCAATCTCCTGGCAGAGCCTGTCGAGGAAGGTGAGCGAGAGTCGTTCGCCCTCGTCGGGCAGGTGGCTGAGCACCTTGGCGGGGTTGGGCGACTTGCAGGGAAAGCCGGGCAGGGTGAACACGATCGGGTCGCCGGCGGCGACGAAGTCGGCCAACTGCTCCAGCTGGAGCGGGAAATCGGCGGCCGTGGCGTTCGGCGCGGGGTCGGAGGCGCGGCGGTGCGGTAGCAGCAGGTCCAGGATCGCGGCGCAGATCCGCGGCACGGACCGTGGGTCCGGGGCGGCGGGCTCCCGGACGACGCCGGCCCGGGCGGCGGCGGCCCGTTCGGGGGTGGGTCGGGCGGCGGGCTCCCGGACGACGCCGGCCCGGGCGGCGGCTTGGGCGGGGGCGCCGGGCGGGGCGGCGGATGCGGTCGGGGAATCGGTGGCGACGCCGGCGGGCGGCATGGTGGTCCTCCACGGAAACGTTCGGAGTGCGGGCTTCGGGGCAGGCGGGAGCCACGCCCCGGCGGCGGTCGCCGGGGCGGTGAGCGGGAGTGCCGGGGAGCCGTGGGGCGGTCAGACCCGCTTGTCGTAGGCGACCGGAAGGCGGTTCACGCCCCGGGCCAGGACGGCGGGCACCCAGGTGAGCGAGTCGATCCCCTCGCCGTCCTCGGCGGACGGGCGCAGCCCGGGCAACCGGCTGAGCAGGGTGGCGACGGCGATCTGGAGTTCGAGCCGGGCCAGGGCGGCGCCGGGGCAGTAGTGGATGCCGTGGCCGAAGGCCAGATGGGCGTTGGGAGTGCGGTCGAAGTCGAGGACGTCGGGGTCCGGGAACTGCTCGCCGTCGCGGTTGGCGGCGCAGAGCGAGACGATCACGGAGTCGCCGGCCGGGACGGTGGTCCCGTACAGGTCGCTGTCCTCGGCGAAGAAGCGCCAGGTGGTGAGCTCGAACGCGGCGTCGTGACGCAGCAGTTCCTCCACCGCGCGGGTGAGCAGGCCCGGGTCGGCGGCGAGGCCCTCGCGCAGCCGGGCGAGCTGGTCGGGGTGGCGCAGCAGGGTGACCAGCATGGTGGTGATCTGGTTGGTGACGGGCTCCTGGCCGGCCACCAGCAGCTGGAACACGATCGAGTCGCGCTCCTCGGGGGTCAACTCGCCCGCGTCGCAGGCGGCGACGAGGCGGCCGAGCAGGTCCACGTCGGGCCCGGCGGGGGCGTGATGGGCGCGCTTGTGGGCCACCACGTCGGCGATGTACCCCTGGAGCCCGCGCAGCCGGCCCTCGTAGACCGGTCGGCCCGGGTCCTGCGGGCCGACCGGCTGGACGACCTTGCCCCAGTCGCGGTCGAAGCGGACGGCCAACTCCTGTGGCAGTCCGATGACTTCGGCGAGCACCCGGAAGGGGTAGTGGGCCGCGAAGCCGGCCACCAGATCGGCACCGCCGGTGTCGGGCAGCTCGTCGACCAGGGCGTCGGCGAGCTCCTGGACGCGCGGGCGCAGGGACTCCACCCGGCGGGGCGCGAAGGCGTCCAGGACGAGTCGGCGCATCCGGGTGTGCTTCGGCGGGTCCTGGTGCAGCAGGTGGACCTGGAGCTGGGAGTGCTGCGGCTCGGGCATGATCGAGGCGAGCCGGCGCCAGCCCTCGTTGCCCAGGGCGTGGTTCTTGCCGAGTCGGGGGTCGTTGAGGGTCTCGTGGGCGGCCCGGTAGCCGGTCACCAGCCAGGCGGCGATCCCGCTCGGGAACCGCACCCGGTGGACCGGTCCGGCCTCACGCATCCGCCGGTAGAGCGGATAGGGGTCGCTCTTGTACTCGGGCCCGTACAGCGGTACCGGGTCCGGGAGTTCGTCGTGTCCGAAGGGGCAGCGCGGAGTGTCCGCCGGGCTGCTCGCGGTCGGATCGTGGACGGTGTCGGTCATGCGGTGGTCCTCCGGTCGGGGTCTGGGGTGCGCGCACGACGGCGCTTCGTCAAGCCCTGGAGCTCGTGACGCTGCCGGTGCTGTCGGTGCCGTCCGCGCTGTCGTTGCTCTCGGCACTGCCTGTGCTCGCAGTGCTGTCGGTGATCGCGGATCCGGTGGCGTTCTTGGCACGGCTGCCGCGGCTGCCGCGGTCGGTGTGGTGGTGCAGGGCGAGGAGGGCCACGGCGGTGGCGGCCGCCAGCGTGGCGAGGGCGAGCCCGGCCCGAACGGCCGTGGTGCCGGTGCCGACCAGTGCGGCGGCGGTGGCGAGGGCCGGTCCGAGGGCGAAGCCGAGGCTGCGGGCGAGCTGGACCGCGGAGCCGGCGGTGGCCAGCTGCTTCGGCGCGGCGGCGCTCATCACCATGGCCTGCACCGGGCCGCCGTTGAAGCCCATGCCGGCCCCGGCGAGTGCGAGCCGCCAGGAGATGTCGGCCGGCGTCCAGTCGGTGTCCAGCGGGACGAGCAGCAGCAGGCCGGTCGCGGTGACGGCGGCTCCGGTGAGCGCGGTGGGCCGGGCACCCCACCGGTCGGCCAGCCGCCCGCCGAAGCGACCGGCCAGCACCATGCCGAGCGGGAACGCCAGCATGGTCAGCGCGGTGGTGGTGGCGCTGATCCCGTCGTCCCGACGCAGGTGCTGGGCTAGCAGGTAGTGGGTGGCGGCGAAGCCGGCGGCCAGTGCCAGCACCGAGCCGTTCACGGCGGCGGTGCCGGAGGCGCGCAGCACGGCCGCGACCGGCCGCCCGCCGGGCCGGCGCAGCCAGCGGACGACCAGCGGGGCGGCGGGCAGGACGAGCAGCAGCCAGCCGGGCGAGCTGGGGGCGAGCGTGAGCCCGAGCAGGACGGCGGCCACCGCGGAGCCGATCAGCGCGGCGTCACCGAGCGAGCCCCGGTCGGGCAGCCGCAGCCGCCCGCCGTGCGGGGCGTGCCGGTGGGCGATCGCCAGCGCGGCCAGACAGACCGGCAGCTTGACGAGGAAGATGGCCCGCCAGCCGACGTGGTCGAGCAGCAGGCCGCCGATCACCGGCCCGGTGACGGCGCCGAGCGGGCCGAGGGTGGCGGGCACGCTCATCGCCCGGCCGCGCAGCTGCGGCCGGACGGCGGTGGCGGCCAGCACCGGCATCAGCACGAACAGCACGGCACCGAAGGCGCCCTGGGCGAGCCGCGCCGCCACCAGCCAGCCGGCCCACGGTGCGACGGCGGCGAGCACGCTGCAGAGCGCGAAGCAGCTCACCGCGAGCAGCAGGGCGGACCGGGTGCCGACCTGGTCGAGCCATCGGCCGGCCGGCAGCAGCAGTGCCACCAGCGGGAGTTGGTAGCCGAGGACGGCCCACTGGGCGGTGGTCGACGAGACGTGCAGTCCCTCGGCGATGTCGGTGAGCGCCAGGTTGACGACGTTCATGTCGAGCATCGCCACGAAGGAGAGCAGCCCGGCCGCCACGACCAGGATCCATCTGTCCTGCGGCTGTGCCGGACCGTCGTCCTTTCCACTGGCGGCCGGCGCCTGTCGCGCTGCCATGGTCCTCCTCCGCTTCCCGGTGCCGTAGCGGACACCGCCTCGGCGGCGGGGTCCGGTACAGCAGTCGGAGGCGAGGGGGCTCCGGTTCCGAACACCTGGGGGAATTTCCCGGTTGGCCGGATCGTGGCGGGCGGCGGGCGGCGGGCGGCGGGCGGCGGGCGGCGGGCGGCGGGCGGCGGGCGGTCGCGGTCGGTCGTGGTCGGCCGTGGTCGGCCGGAACCGGTCCTGACCACGGCCGATCCGCTCATGACCGGGTCGTGGCGCTCCGGCGGAAATAGTGGCGCCTGATCCGGGGTTGCAGCCAGGCGCGACGCACGGTTGCGGCAGGACCGAAAGGATCATCATGAAGATCGGCATCATCGGCGCGGGCAACATCGGCGGCAACCTCACCCGTCGGCTCACCGCCCTCGGGCACGAGGTGTCCGTGGCCAACTCGCGCGGCCCGCAGACCCTGACCGCGCTCGCCGAGGAGACCGGTGCCACGCCGGTCACCGTGACGGAGGCGGCGCGCGGCGCCGAGGTCGTGGTGGTGACGGTACCGCTGAAGAACGTGCCTGACCTGCCGTCCGGTCTGTTCGACGACGCCGCCGAGGGCTTCGTCGTGATCGACACCGGCAACTACTACCCGCAGCAGCGGGACGGGCGGATCGCGGCCATCGAGGAGGGGCAGACCGAGAGCCGGTGGACGGCGCAGCACCTCGGGCACCCGGTGGTGAAGGCCTTCAACGGGACGTACGCCCAGGACATCCTCGACCGGCCCCGCCCGCAGGGGGACCCGGAGCGCATCGCCCTCCCGGTGGCCGGGGACGACGACGCCGCCAAGCGCGTCGTCCGCGCCCTGATCGACGAGTTGGGCTTCGACAGCGTGGACGCGGGCGGCCTGGACGAGTCCTGGCGCCAGCAGCCCGACACCCCCGTCTACGGTCTGCGGGAGGGTGTCGACGCGGTCGTCAAGGCGCTGGCCGAGGCCTCGCCCGAGCGGACCGCGGCATTCCGAGCCCAGGTCTGACGACCGCGGGCGCGGTCGGCGGTGACGCCCACCGGACCGAGCACGGCGGGTGGTCGCTGGACGAACGGGCCCGGTCCGGTCGAGGGGTGGGTGTACCGACCGCGGGACCCGGGTGTCGCGGCGGCCCGTCCGGCTCCTCCCTCGTCGGTGGGAGGAGCCAAACAGGGTGCCCGGGCCTGCGGCACTCCCGCAGGCCCGGGCGGATCGGCGGGGCGGTGTCAGCAGGTGGCGGCCAGTGTGGTGGCCGGCGCGGTGGCCGGCCCCGGGGCGGCCGTCTCGCCGACCTCGGCCGCCCGGAGGCGGGCTATCAGCTCCTCCCGGGCCCGGGCCACCCGGGACCGGACGGTGCCGACCGGGCAGCCGGCCACCTCGGCGGCCTCGGCGTAGCTCAGACCGACCACCTGGGTGAGCACGAAGGCCTCGCGGCGCTGGGCGGGCACCCGGTCGAGCAGGTCGTCGAGCGCGACACCGTCCTCGAACCCGGCGGCGGGCGGGGCGGCCTGCCGCTCGGCGGCCTCCTGCCAGTCCGGCAGTGCGGCGCAGCGCGGGCGGGCGGCGGCCGTCCGGTAGCGGTCGATGACGGTGCGCCGGGCGATCGAGAGCAGCCAGGTGCGGGCGGAGGAGCGGCCGGCGAACCCGGGCAGGCTCCGCAGCGCGCGCAGGAAGGTCTCCTGGGCGAGGTCGTCGGCGGACTGCACATCGGTCAGATGGGCGACGAACCGCCAGACGTCCCGCTGGGTAGCCCGGACGAAGGCCTCGACGTCGGCCGGCCGGCCCGCGCGGGCGGCGAGGGCCAGGGCGGTCACCTGCTCGTCATCCATGCCGGCCCCCCACCCGGACGGTCCGGTACGGGGCCAGGTGCGCGACGATGGTCACATGAGATGCGCCCACTTCCGTACCGCTCTGTCCGCCCGTCTCGACGGCGAGCCGACCGGTCTGCCGGACCGGCGGCTGGACAAGCACCTCGCGCGTTGCGAAGCGTGTCGCGATTGGCGGGAGCGGGCGGAGCGGCTGCGCGGCCGGGTGGCGGCGGGCGGCGCGGACGGGCCATCGGCGGAGTGGTCGGCGACGCTGCTCGCGAGTCTCGGACAGCGCGGACCCGGCAGCGCCGAGTCCGGCCGTGGCGAGTCCGACCACGGCCGGTCCGGCAGTGCCGAGTCCGGGACCGATGCGTCCGGTTCGGACCGGGCAGGTGCGGCCGGACCGGGCGCGGCCCGGCCAGGTGACACCGGAACAGCTGTGGACGGGCTCGGCGCGACGGGTGGTCCCGGGCAGGGGGACGGCGGGTCGGCGCCGGAGCGGTAGGACGGTGGCGCCGGGCGAGGCCGGTGCGCCGTCGTAGTCAGGCATGAAGAGGTCCTGAGGGGATAGCGCGGGAGCGCGGGCCGCTGCGGGCGGAGCGCTCGTCGTCGGTGGGACGCGCACGGGTCGCCGGGTCCCGGCAGGGGGCGGCGGGGCGTGCGGGCCCGGACCCCGGCGGCGCGGCCGTTCGGCCATGGCACGGGGCGACCTGCCCACCGTGATGCGGACGCCTTGGCGGCGTCGGGGGGTGGGCGCGTCAGCAGGCGGGAGCGAAGGAGGGCGGGCCGCGCCGGACGAGGGCGTGCGAGAGCAGTACCAGCCGAGGCAACCGGGCCCGGTGGGCGGCCGGCCGGGGCGGAACCGGCGGTTCGAACCCGCGTGGCCGGGCGAACAGGGCCAGCAGCGGGAGCAGCAGGGCCCCCGCCAGCACGGTGCCCAGCCCACCGAGCAGCTCGAACAGCCGGACCAGCGCCGTCTCGCCGCGCCAGAGCAGCAGCGCGCAGGCGAGTGCGGCGAGCAGGTGGGCGGCGATCATCCCGGCCGACATGGAGTGCGCCGCCATGTCGTGGCCGGACATCCCGGAGGTCGTCGGCAGGCCGGACGTCGCCGCCGCGTCGGTGGACAGGGCGGGCCCGCCGCCCATGCCCGCCATCCCGTGGCCGCGGGAGGCCGCGGCCGAGGACGGACCCGCGGCGGTCGCCGTGCCGAGGTGGTGCGCCCCGGTCAGGGTGCGGACGCCCGCGCTGGGCGGGACGTCGGGGTCGATGCCGGCCATCCGGGCCAGGTCGGCCGGCGAGATCCCGACGGGTGCCCGGTCCGGATTGCAGAGCAGCAGGCCGGCCCAGTCCGTCGTGGCGAGCCGGCCGATCCCCGCACGATCGGCGGTCAGCGCCCCGGCCTGTTGGAACATCAGGTGCAGTGCGCTCTGGGCGGCGACCATCCAGACACTGATCGGACCGGGCCCGCGCCGCTTGCCGGCGAGCAGCCAGCCGAAGCCGAGGGTGAGACCGAAGGCGCCCGCCAGTACCGGCGGGGAGACCCCGGCGCCGGCCATGGCGACGTGCGCCGTGGCGGCCAGCGCCACGCAGAGCGCGGCGAAGACCACGGCGCGCAGTGCGCGGATCCGGTCGGTCATCACGATGACACTCATCGTCGCACTCGCCCTCGCCGGGCCGTACCGACCCCTCGGGTATTGGCCGGTTCCACCCCCGTGAGAGCATGCCCGGCCGCCAGGCCCGGGCCGGGGCCATCCGGGGCCACCGGGGCCGGCGGAGGTGGCACCCCCGGACGGGACACCGCCGAGGGCGCGAGTACGGCCGACTGCCTGGCGGCCATCGCCCAGGCCCGGCCGACCGTCACCCCGGCGATGATCGAGGAGTGCGGCGCGGCCGTCACCTCGCCTGCGCGAGTCTGAATATCGGCCAATCGCATGGTAGTTGCGGTTTGACAGTCTGCCTGTCGGTGCTGACTAAATGTGGGCACCGACAGGACAGGAGGCCCGGCATGGGCACAGTGGCCGAATCCGACGCCCCCGCCGTCGACCTCGCCGACCCCGGGTTCTGGCAGCTGCCCGCGCCGGCCCGCGCCGCCGCCTTCGCCGAACTGCGCCGGCTGCCCGCCCCGGTCTTCGTCGGCGAAAGGTCGCGTGAAAGGTCGGACGCGCGGCCGACCCACCGGTCGGCCGGCCGCCCCGCCAAGGGCTACCACGCCCTGGTCCGGCACGCCGACGTGGTCGAGGCCAGTCGGACCCCCGCGGTGTTCCTCAGCGGTCCCGGCGTCACCACCCCCGAACCCGCCCGCTGGGTCCGGCTGCTGTTCGGCGACTCGATGGTCAACCTGGACGATCCCCGCCACGCCCAGCTGCGCCGGATCGTCTCCCGCGCCTTCACCCCGCGCCTGATCACCCGGGCCGAGGACGACATCCGCCGGGTCGCCGCCCGCCTGGTCGACCAGGTGGAGCGGCACCGACCGGAGGACTTCGTCTCCTCGGTGGCCGCCGAACTCCCGTTCCAGGTGATCTGCAACATGATGGGCATCCCGGAGGAGCCCCGCCGCGCGATCCTCGACCAGGTCGACCACGCCTCCGAGAACACCGGTGTCGCCCGCCCGTTGCGCCGTCGGATCCGGGTGCCCGGCCGGGGTCTGCGGGCGCTCGCCCGGATGCAGGGCATGGTCGCCGAACTCGGCCGCGAGCGCCGGCGCCGGCCCACCGACGACCTGATCTCCGCCCTGGTCACCGCCGACGTCGACGGTCGCCGGCTGACCGGGCGCGAACTCGGCGCGTTCTTCTCGCTGCTGCTGGTCGCCGGCGTCGAGACCACCCGCAACGCGCTGGCGCACGGACTGCACCTGCTCACCGTCCACCCCGAGCAGCGCGCCCTGCTGCTCGCCGACCTCGACCGCCATCTCGGCGGCGCGGTGGACGAGATCGTCCGCCACTCAACGCCGATCATCCAGTTCCGCCGCACCCTGGCCGTCGACCACCGGCTGGGCGGTCCCGACGGCACCCTGCTGCGGGCGGGGGAGAAGGTGGTGCTCTTCTTCGGCTCCGCCAACCGCGACGAGACCGTCTTCACCGACCCGGACGCCTTCGACGTCACCCGCACCCCCAACCCGCACCTCGGTTTCGGCGGCGGCGGGCCGCACTACTGCCTCGGTGCGCACCTCGCCCGGCAGGAGATGAAGGTGCTCTTCCGGGAGCTGTTCACCCGGCTGCCCGAGGCACGCTCGGTGGGCGAACCGGAGCTGGTCCCGTCCAACTTCGACCACCGGGTGCGGGCGCTGCGCTTCACGTTCTGAGGCCTGCGCCGAAGCCTTCCGGCGTTACCGGACCAGGTCGGCTACCCGCCGGTCGGGATGCCGCGGTCGGCCTTCACCTGCTTCATCGTCAGGTGCGAGTTGACCTGGGCGATGCCCGGCAGCCCGGAGAGCACGTCGGTGATGAACCGCTCGTACGCCGCGATGTCCGCCACCGCGATCCGCAGCAGGTAGTCCGGTTCGCCGAAGAGCCGGTGGGCCTCCACCACCTCCGGCAGCTCCGCCACCCGGCGTTCGAACTCGGCCACCGTCGCCCGGTCCTCGTGCCGCATGGTGATCGTCACGAAGGGCTGGAAGCCGCGGCCGACCGCGGCGCCGTCCAGCAGCGCCCGGTAGCCGCGGATCACGCCGTCCTGCTCCAGCTGCCGGACCCGGCGCAGGCACGGCGAGGGGGTGAGGTCCACCCGGGCGGCCAGCTCGGCGTTGGTGAGGCGGCCGTCCTGCTGGAGCTCACGGAGGATTCTGCGGTCGATACGGTCCATGGCGCAATATTCTGCCAAATTGCCGCATAGAGGGGCATGAACTGGCCATCGTGTGCCGGCCCGATCCGGCTACCTTCAGTGACCGAGCCGCCGGAACGCACACGACAGGTCACCACCATGGACACGCACGCCCTCCTCCTCTTCCTGGGGGTCGACCTGCTCCTGGTCTGTACTCCCGGCCCCGACTGGCTCTACATCGCCGCCCGGGGCCTCGGTCAGGGCCGCCGCGCCGCGCTCGTCGCGGTCGCCGGCGTCTGCGCCGGATACGCCGTGCACACCCTGCTCTCCAGTGCCGGCCTGGCCGCCGCGCTGCGGGCGGTACCCGCCGCCCTGCCCGTGCTGCGCCTGACCGGCGCGGCCTACCTGCTGGTGCTGGCCGCCGGCATGCTCCTCGCCCTGCGTCGGGGCGGGCCCACCGCGTTCGCGCAGGCCCCGCCGCAGCCCACCGCCACCGTGCTGCGCCAGAGCATGCTCACCGCCCTGCTCAATCCCAAGGGCCTGTTGCTCTACCTCTCCCTGGTGCCCCAGTTCGTCGAGCCGGGCGCCCCGCTGCCGGTCGGCGGCCAGGTGCTCGCCCTCGGCTCGCTCAACGTGCTGGCCTGCGCGGTCGTCTACGGCCTGGTGGCGCACGCCAGCGGTCGTCTCGGCGGCCGGTTCGGTGCCACCCCGCAGGCGGCCCGGCGGATGACGGTGGTCTCCGCGGTGCTGCTGATGCTGGTGGCGGGCGTCACGGCGAGCGCCTGAGATCGGGAGCAGAATGCGGGCATGACAGAGAGTCCGACGCCCGCCCACCGCTCCGCCCCGTACGAGGGCTCCACCGCGCACGACGGCCCGACCTCCCCCGACGGCGCCACCGCGCACGCCTGGGCCGCGCTGGGCGGGCCCGCCGAACTGCTCGCACGGGTCTCCTTCCACGGGCCCGACGGCGTCCTGCCCGCCCGGCTCCCGGTCCGGCAGCTGGCCCGCGCCACCGTCGCCGCCTGTTCGCTGGCGGCCGGGGAGCTCTCCGCGCTGCGCTCCGGGGGCGGGGTGCCGGCGGTCCGGATCGACCAGGGCGCGGTCGCCACCGCCTTCGTCAGCGAGCGCCACCTGCGGATCGACGGCCGGACCCCCGTCAGCTTCGCTCCGCTCTCCGGCTTCTGGCAGAGCGCCGACGGCTGGGTCCGCACCCACGCCAACTACCCGCACCACCGGGCCCGGCTGCTCACCGCCCTCGGACTTCCCGCCGACGCCGGGCCCGAGCAGTTGGCCGGGACACTGCGCGAGCACCCGGCCGAGTGGGTGCAGGAGCGTGCCTACGAGGCGGGCGCGCTCGCGGTGGCGGTCGCACCGGTGAGCGGCGCCACGCACCCGCTGGTCGAGACCCGGGTGGTCGGCACCGCCGCCGCCCGCCCGCTCGGCCCCGCCGGCCTGCCCGCCGACGGCGTCCGCGTCCTCGACCTCACCCGGGTGATCGCCGGCCCCGTCGCCACCCGCTCCCTCGCGCTGCTCGGCGCCGACGTCCTGCGGGTCGACCCGCCCCGGCTGCCCGAGGCCGAGGACGCGCACGCCGACACCGGGTTCGGCAAGCGCTCCACCCGGCTGGACCTCGCCGCCCCCGCTGACCGCGCGGCCTTCGAGGCTCTGCTGGCCACGGCCGACGTCGTGGTGACCGGCTACCGCCCCGGCGCCCTGGACGCCTTCGGCCTGGCACCCGCCGCACTGCTCGAACGCCGCCCCGGTCTGGTCGTCGCCCAGCTCTGCGCCTGGGGCTGGACCGGCTCCTGGGCCGGCCGCCGAGGCTTCGACAGCCTGGTCCAGGCCGGCGTCGGCATCGCCGCCACCGAGGCCGGCGCCGACGGCCACCCCGGCGTGCTGCCCGCCCAGGCGCTCGACCACGGGACGGGCTACCTGATCGCCGCCGGAGTCCTGCGCGCCCTCACCGACCAGCGCACCGGCCGCCCCGGCGGCCGCCACCTGCGCTACTCGCTGGCCGGCACCGCCTCCTGGCTGCAGCACGGCATCGGGCCCGCCGCCCCCGCCGTCCCCGGCGCGGCGGACGCGGAGCCGTACGACCCGCAGCGGTGGCTCGCCGAGACCGACTCCCCGCACGGCCGGCTGCGGTACGCGCTCCCGCCGCTCGCCTACGAGGGCGGCCCCGCCGACTGGTCCCGCCCGCCGGGCCGCTGGGGCACGGACGCGCCGGCCTGGCGCTGACCGGCGGCGGGGGCCTTCCGGGGAGCGGCCGGCGCGCGGTGTCGGAGGCGGGTGGCAGGATCTCCGGCATGACCGCACACGCGACCGACTACGCCTGGCTGGAAACCGAGGAGTTCGCCCCGATCCTGGAGGCGTACTGCCTGACCATGGTCGAGGGGCTCTCCGGCGCCGAGCTGCTCCGCCGGTTCGGGGCCGTCCCCGGCCGGCGGGTCACCGGCATCCAGGAGGTGCTGGAGGCCTGGGAGCGGTACGAGGACGGCGACTGCGACGCGGACGAGGCGCTCCACGGGCGCGAGGACGAGGCGCTGATGGTCGTCGCGGTCGTCGAACTCGACGGCTGGGCGGTGGCGCTGGAGGTCAACGGCTACCTCGGGACCACCTGGGAGCTGCTGCCCGGGCTCGCCGAGGGCACCAGGCTGGTCTCGCACTTCCGCAACGTCAACGCCGTGGACCACTTCCACTGGCAGGAGGGCGAGCGCAACCGGCTGCACTTCGAGCCGCTCTTCCCGGCGGAGCGGGACGGCAGCGACGCGGACGCGGTGGCGGAGCTGCTGGCGAAGGTCGGCTTCGACGTCAGCGCGGCCGACGACCGGGACATCGAGCGGACCACCACCGCGGCCTTCGCCCTCGGCGAGGAGCTCACCGGCCTGCGGCTGACCCCGGAGTGGCTGCGGACGGCCGAGTTCGTGATCGGCTACGCCCCCGAGCCGTAGGCCCTGCCCGGGGGCCGGAGCGGGGACCGGAGCGGGGACCACGGCGGGGCCGGGGCGGGCCTACGGCTCGGGGCGTCAGACGCCGGACGGGATCTGCTTGGCCCGGCTGCGGATCTGGAAGGCCGTCACGATCTCGATGAGGCCGAGGATAAGCAGCCAGCACCCGGCGAGGACGGTCAGGGCGGTGATCGAGCCGACCGGCCAGACCATCAGCAGCACACCGGCCACGGTGTTGGCCGCACCGGCGAAGGCCTGCCAGCCGCGCGCGGGCATGTCGGCGTCCGAGATCGCGGCGACGAGCTGGGTGATGCCCCGGAACAGCCAGCCGATGCCGATCCAGAGCGCCAGCAGCAGGAGCGACTGCACCGCGCTGCGGAAGCAGAGCAGGCCGAGCAGGACGCAGATCGCGCCGCTGATGAAGGCCAGCACCCGCATCGCGGTGGTGACGTGGGTGCCGAAGGCGGCGACCAGCTGGACGATGCCGATGACCAGCAGGTAGAGGCCGAACAGGATGCCCACCACCCGCAGGGTCTGCTCCGGCCAGGCGAAGACGATGATCCCGAGGGCGAGCGAGACGAGCCCGGCGAGCAGCAGCACCTGCCAGGCAGCCTTGGCGAGCAGCCCGAGCGGGCCTTGGACCGGCGAACCGTTGGGGGTGATGATCGGGGAGACCACGGCGGCGTACTCCTGGCGGCTTGGGAGGGCGGAGGACACTCCTGACGATCGTCGCGGGGGCCGTCCGCCGCCTGTCGGGTTCGCCCGTTCGGGGGATGGAACTGATCGCCCCTCGGACACCGGAGCGACACCTCCCGATCACTCACTGTCGATATGATCCGGCGATATGACTTCTGAAGGGTGGGGGACCCCTCCGGTCGGGCCGATCAGCCAGCACTACATCGTGTGCGGCGGCAACGCACTCGCCCACCGGCTGGCCGTCGAACTCGTCGAACACTACGAAGTACCGGTGGTGGTGCTGGTCCCGGACCGCACCCGTGACCACGCGCCGCAGATCGAGCAGCTGGCCGGGGTGGTCGCCGTGGTGGAGTACAGCAGTGTCACCGAGGAGGCGCTGCGGGCCGTCCGGGTCGAGACCGCACGCGGGATCGCCCTGGTCGACGGCAGCGACCAGGGGAACATCCACACCGCGCTCAGCGCCCAGGACCGCAATCCCGACATCCGCATCGTGCTGCGGATGTTCAACCAGCGGCTCGGTGACAACATCGAGCGGCTGCTGAAGAACGGCACCGCGCTCTCCGGCTCGGCCACCGCCGCGCCCGCCTTCGCCGCCGCCGCGCTGTCCCGGCCCAACTCCGTCCAGGTCGGCGACCGCTTCCTGCACATCGCCTACGACGAGGACATCGACTCCGGCCGGATCTGCATCGTCGCCGACCGGATCGACCGGCAGGACCTCAGCCGGATCCGGCTGCTGCCCGAGCAGGAGGGGGACTCGGCGCCCTTCGTCCGGCTGGCCAGCGCGTTCGGTGGCGACGGGCCGGTACGCCGCACGCGGGTCGGCGCTCCGGGCACCGGCGCCGGGAGCGCGGGAGACGCCGGTGGTACGGCCGGCGCCGGTGGTACGGGAGATGCCGCGGGCGCGGCGTCGGTGCCGGAGCAGTCGGCCGCCCCGGCCCAGGAGCCGGGGGTGCGACCGGACCGGGCCGCTCGGGACCGGCCGGACCGGGTCCCGGAGCAACGCCCGGAGCAGCGACCGGAGCAGGAGCCCGGCGGGGTGGCCGCGCTGCAGGCGCTGCCGAGCGAGCCGCCGATCCGGATCGGCTGGTCACGCCGGCTGCGCTGGCGCCTGCTCGACACCCTGCGCTACTTCACCAGCGCCCGGCTCCGGCTGGTGCTGATCACCGCGCTGGCGGCGGTGCTGATGGCCTTCGGCCTGCTCTGGTACCTCAACCGGGACTTCGGCTGGTCGCTCTACGTCTCGCTGCTCGACCTGGCCGGCGCGGCCCAGCCAGACCAGCACGCCGACGCGGCCGCCGGGACGGGGACCGGCGGCAGTTGGCAGCGGGTCGCCCAGGTGGTGATCACCTTCTGCGGGATCACCTTCGCCCCGGTCGCCACAGCGATCATGGTCGAGGTGCTCGGCTCCGGCCGGCGGGGCCAGCCCCGCAACCCCGGCGCCGGTACCCGGGACCACGTCATCGTGGCCGGGCTGGGCAACCTCGGCACCCGCGTCGTGGCCCAACTGCACGGCCTGGGCGTGCCGGTGGTCGGACTGGAGCGAGACCCGCAGGCCCGGGGCATCTCCGCCGTCCGGGCCCTGGGCGTGCCGGTGGTGGTCGACGACGGCCCGCTGGAGGAGCAGCTGCGCCGGGCCCGGCTGAAGCACAGCCGTGCGGTGGTCGCGGTCAGCGGGGACGACGCCACCAACCTGGAGGCGGCCCTGGAGGCGCGGGCCGGCAAGCGGGACGTCCGCGTGGTGGTCCGGCTGTTCGACGACAGCTTCGCCCGGCACGTCTACGCGACGCTGGACAACGCGGCGTCCCGCTCGGTCTCCTACCTGTCCGCTCCGGCCTTCGCCGCCGCCCTGATGGGGCGTGAAGTGCTCGGCACCCTCTCGGTGTTCCGGCACGTGCTGCTGATCGCGGAGCTGCGGGCGGAGGAGGGCGGCGCACTGGTCGGCATGAACCGGCACGACCTGGAGGACCCGGGCGGCGTCCGGGTGATCGCCGTCCGGCTCGCCGACCGGCCGCACCTCTACAACTGGAACTACGCCGACCGCACCCGCCGCCTCGAACCGGGCGACCGGATCGTGGTCGCCGCCAGCCGCAGCGGTCTCGCCAGGCTCAACACCACGATCACTGACGGGAACTGACGGAGCGCCGGGGCGGCGGGCCGGGGGCGGCGGGTCGCCACCCCCGGCCGTACCCGTCAGCGGTGGGTGAACTTCGCCGGGCGCTTCTCGGCGAAGGCGGCCATGCCCTCCTTCTGGTCCGCGGTGGCGAACGCCGCGTGGAACAGCCGGCGTTCGAAGCGGACGCCCTCGGCCAGGGTGGTCTCGAAGGCCCGGTTGACGCTCTCCTTCATCATGATCGCGGCCGGGGCGGACATCTCGGCGACCTTCTCGGCGGTGGCCAGTGCCTCGGTGAGCAGCTCGTCGGCCGGGACGATGCGGGAGACCAGGCCGGCCCGTTCGGCCTCTTCGGCCCCCATCATCCGGCCGGTCAGGCAGAGTTCCATCGCCTTGGCCTTGCCGACGGCGCGGGTCAGCCGCTGCGAGCCGCCGATCCCGGGGATGACACCGAGCTTGATCTCAGGCTGGCCGAACTTCGCCGTGTCGGCGGCCAGCAGGATGTCGCAGAGCATCGCCAACTCGCAGCCCCCGCCCAGGGCGAAGCCGGCCACGGCCGCCACCACCGGCTTGCGCAGCTCGCCGAGCCGGTCCCAGGGGCCCAGCCAGTCGTCCAGGTAGACGTCGGGGAACCGGTTGCCCTGCATCTCCTTGATGTCGGCGCCGGCCGCGAAGGCCTTCTCCGAGCCGGTGATCACCAGAGCGCCGATCTCCGGGTCGCGGTCGAAGGCGGTGGCGGCCGCGACGACCTCCTTCATCAGCTGCGTGTTGAGCGCGTTCAGCGCCTTCGGCCGGTTGAGCGTGATCAGCCCGACCCGCCCCTTGCGCTCGACCAGGATCGTCTCGTAGGTCTCGGTCATCGCCGTTGACTCCCATTTCGCTGCTCGGCACCACACCGGGTGCGTCCTGACCACCCAACGATCTCCGACGTGCACCGCCCCGCGCCAGTCTTGCCATGCGAGACGGTCGTCACGAGTCCGCCGGTACGCCCGGCGGCCCGGCAGGTCGGCCCGTCGAACGGGCCGATCCCGGTCAGAGCAGGCCGAGTTCGTCGCCCTCGCGCGGGGCGAAGAACCGGTCGACGTCCGCCGTGATGACGTCGGCCGGCTCCGCGGGGGACCAGCGCGGGTTGCGGTCCTTGTCGACCACCTGGGCGCGGATGCCCTCGACCAGGTCCGGCGTGGTCAGGGCGTGGCAGGAGATCCGGTACTCCTGGTCGAGCACCGCCTCCAGCGAGGGCAGGGCGCGGGCCCGGCGTAGCGCGGCGAGCGTCACCTTGACGGCGGTCGGCGCGTTGCCGAGCAGCTGCTCGGCGGCCTCCTTGGCCTCGGGGACGCCACAGGCGAACAGCCGCTCGACGATCTCCTCGACGGTGTCGGCGGCGTAGCAGGAGTCGATCCACTCCCGCCGCGCGGCCAGGGCGGCGGGCGGAGCGGGCGCGGCGTGGGCGGCCACGGCGGCGGTGAGGCCGGCGCCGGTGAGGCCGGCGGTGCCCGTCAGGGCGTCGAGCAGCGCGGGGATCCGCCCCGAGGGCACGAAGTGGTCGGCGAAGCCGCAGAACAGGGCGTCGCCGGGGCCCATCGAGCCCGAGGTGAGGCCGAGGTGGGTGCCCGACTCGCCGGGGGCGCGGGCCAGCAGGAGGCTGCCGCCGACGTCCGGGACGAGGCCGATCCTGGTCTCCGGCATCGCCACGACGGACCGCTCGGTCACGATCCGCACGGCGCCGTGCGCGGAGAGGCCGACACCGCCGCCCATGGTGATGCCGTCCATCACCGCGAGATACGGCTTCGGGTAACGGGCGATCAGCGCGTTGAGCCGGTACTCGTCGCGGAAGAACGCCCGGGCGCCGGCGCCGCCCGCCTTGGCGTCGTCGTGCAGGGCCCGGATGTCCGCCCCCGCGCAGAGGCCGCGCTCGCCCGCGCCCGTCAGCACCACGGCGCGCACGGCGTCGTCCGCGGCCCAGCCGTCCAGTGCGGCCCGGACGGCCGTGATCATGTCGTGGGTCAGCGAGTTGATGGCCCTCGGCCGGTCGAGCACGATCCGCCCGACGCCGCCGTCCCGGTAGGCCTGTACCTCTGCGCTCATCGGGCCCGCTCCCGTTCGTCGTCGCTGTCCGTCGTGAAGATCCGACCGCCACCGTACTAGGCACCTGTCCGCAACCGTCCGGCCGGGACGCGCCGGAGGCGGCGCCGGGGTTCGGCGCCGCCTCCTCGACCGTGGCTTCCGTGGCGGTGGCTTCCGTGGCGGTGCTACGGCACGACCCGGCCGGTCACCTCGCCGAAACCGACCACGGCGCCGTCGCGGCCCGGGGCGGTCGCGGTGATGGCGACCTCGTCACCGTCCTCCAGGAAGGTGCGGGTGGTGCCGTCCGGGAGCTTGAGCGGCTGTTCGCCGTTCCAGGTCAGCTCGATCAGGGCGCCCCGGGTCTGCGGCTCGGGGCCGCTGACGGTGCCCGAGGCGAAGAGGTCCCCGGTGCGCAGCGAGGCGCCGTTGGCCGTCATGTGGGCGAGCTGCTGCGCGGCCGTCCAGTACATCGAGGCGAACGGCGGGCGGGAGACCGGGTGCCCGTTCAGCCGGACCTCCAGCGCGAGGTCCAGACCCCAGGGCTCGCCACCCCGGTCGTCCAGGTAGGGCAGCGGTTCGACGTCCCGGGCCGGCGGGGCGACCCGGGCGTGCTCCAGGGCGTCCAGCGGCACGATCCACGGCGAGACCGAGGTGCTGAAGGACTTGCCCAGGAACGGGCCGAGCGGCACGTACTCCCAGGCCTGGATGTCCCGCGCGGACCAGTCGTTGACCAGGCAGACGCCGAACACGTGCTCGCGGAAGCCGTCCAGGGTGACGGGCGTGCCCTGCGCGGACGGCGTGCCGACCACGAAGCCGACCTCCGCCTCGATGTCCAGCCGGCGGGTCGGGCCGAAGGAGGGCGCCGGGTCGGCCGGTGCCTTGCGCTGTCCGTGCGGGCGGACCACCTCGGTGCCCGAGACCACCACCGTGCCGGCCCGGCCGTGGTAACCGATCGGCAGGTGCTTCCAGTTGGGGGTGAGCGGGTCCGAGCCGGGGCGGAAGATCCGGCCCAGGTTGGTGGCGTGGTGTTCGGAGGCGTAGAAGTCGACGTAGTCGGCGACCTCGAACGGCAGGTGCAGCTCCACCTCGGCCAGCGGCAGCAGCAGCGGCGAGAGCGCCTCCCGGTACGACGCGTGGGTGAGCCAGTCGGTCAGCGAGGCACGCACCTCGGTCCAGACCGGACGGCCCGCGCCCAGCAGCGGGTTGAGGCTCTCGGCGTCCAGCAGGACGGACGGCGCCCCGGCGGCGCGCGCGGCGGCTCCGGCGTCGAGGACGAACTCCCCGACGCGTACGCCGATCCGCCGCCGGCCGGGCCGGTCGGCGGCGGTGAAGACGCCGTACGGCAGGTTGTGCACGCCGAACGGCGAGTCCTGGGCGCTGGCGAGCCAGCTGCGGGGGGTGCTCAACGGTCCTCCTGGGGCGTGGGACTGGGCGACAGCAGGCCGAGCCCGGCCAGGTCGTCCAGGGGTTCGGCGATGCTGCAGGTGCCGAACGCGGTGAACGAGTTTCTGATCACCGTAACCTGACGGCCGGTCAGTGCGCCGACCGCCTTGGCCAGCACGGCGCCGGAGCGCTCCGCCAGTACCTCGGCGGCGGCTGTCCGGTCGGTCTCCTGCGCGGCCAGCAGCACGTTCAGGAAGCCGTGGTGCTCGAAGCCGGTGGCCGGATCGGTGTGCCGGACGGCGTGGTGCAGCCCGGCGGTGCACTTGTACGGCAGGCCGCGCTGCGCGCAGCCGGTGAGGAAGGCGGCCAGCTCCTCCTCGCCGGGGAACGCCTCGGCCACCACCCCGCCGGTGCGGAACTTCGCCCGGTACGGGCTGTCGACCAGCACGTCCAGGGCGTCGCCCAGGCCGTCGCCGCGCAGCAGTTCGCGCGGCAGCTCGACGGCGGCCGGGACGTCCGGCGGCAGCAGCAGGTCGAGTGCGGCCACCGCCTCGCCGGCGTCCCGGGTGGCCAGCTCGACGCCGGCCACCTCGAACGGCGCGGCGGCGGCGAGGGCCGGGCCGAGCTCCGCACTGCCCCCCGGCAGTACGAGCCCGACCCGCAACGGCCCGGCCTCCCGGGCCGGGTCCCGCACGGCCGCCAACTCGCCCAGCCGGCCCGCCCCGCACAGCAGGGGTCCGACCGCGTCGGCGTACCAGGCCAGCCGGTGCGCCCGGTGGGCCGGCACCGCTTCGGCGAGCGGCAGGTTCCCCGGGGGGAACACGGCCGCGTCGTCGAAGAGGGCCTGGAACAGCTCGGGGATCGGGCTCACCGCGCCGGCCCCCGGCCCGCCCAGGTCCACGCGTAGTTGCCGTCCTCGCTGGCCCGGCCGCCCTCGCCCAGCTCCAGCGGCCGGAAGGTGTCCACCATCACCGCGAGCTCGTCGAAGAACTCCACGCCGATGCTGCGCTCGTACGCCCCCGGCTGCGGGCCGTGGGTGTGGCCGCCCGGGTGCAGCGAGATCGAACCCTGCGCGATGCCCGAGCCCTTGCGGGCCGCGTAGTCGCCGCCGCAGTAGAACATGACCTCGTCGCTGTCCACGTTGGAGTGGTAGTAGGGGACGGGGATCGAGAGCGGGTGGTAGTCCACCTTGCGGGGGACGAAGTTGCAGATCACGAAGCCGTTGCCCTCGAACACCTGGTGCGCGGGCGGCGGCTGGTGGATCCGGCCGGTGATCGGCTCGTAGTCCCGGACGTTGAGGACATAGGGGTACAGGCAGCCGTCCCAGCCGACCACGTCGAACGGGTGGTGCGGCACGGTGTAGCGGGTGCCCGCGACGCCGTTCGGGCTGCGGTGCTTGACCAGCACGTCGACGTCCTCGCCGTCGACGAGCAGCGGGCCGGAGGGGCCGCGCAGGTCCCGCTCGCAGTACGGCGCGTGCTCCAGCAGCTGGCCGTACTTGGAGAGGTAGCGCTTCACCGGGGAGATGTGGCTGTTCGCCTCGATGCAGTAGACACGCAGCGGTTCGTCGCCGGTGGGCACCCAGCGGTGGGTGGTCGCCCGGGGGATGACCACGTAGTCGCCCTGGCCGACCTCCAGTGTGCCGAAGACCGTCTCCACCGTGCCGGTGCCGGACTCCACGTACACGCACTCGTCACCGAGCCCGTTGCGGTACAGCTCGCTGGGGGCCCCGGCGGCGACGTACGAGATCCGCACGTCGCCGTTGCCGAGGACGAGCCGGCGGCCGCCCACGACGTCGGCGGACTTCCACTCCTGGCCCGCGAACAGCTCGTGCAGCTTGAGGTGCCGGGGGAGCAGGGGGTGGTTGGGCACCGTCGACTGGTCCGGCAGCTCCCACGGCACGGCGTCCACGACGGCCGAGGGGATGCCCCGGTGGTAGAGCAGCGAGGAGTCCGAGGAGAACCCCTCCTCGCCCATCAGCTCCTCGTAGTACAGCCCGCCTTCGGGGGTGCGGTGCTGGGTGTGCCGCTTGGGCGGGATGCTGCCCAGCTGCCGGTAGTACGCCATCGTCCTGCTCCTCCTGGCCCGTTCGCCGACTGGCCGTTCGCCGCTCGTGCTCCGATCGGGGGTGCTGATCAGAGGTTGCCGCGGCGGTCCTGCTCGCGCTCCAGGGATTCGAAGAGCGCCTTGAAGTTGCCCTTCCCGAACCCGAGCGAGCCATGCCGCTCGATGAACTCGAAGAACACCGTCGGCCGGTCGCCCTGCGGCTTGGTGAAGATCTGCAGCAGGTAGCCGTCCTCGTCGCGGTCGACCAGGATGCCGCGCTTCTTCAGCTCCTCGACCTCGACCCGGACCTTGCCGATCCGGGCGCGCAGCTCCGGGTCGTCGTAGTACGAGTCGGGGGTGGAGAGGAACTCCACGCCGTTGGCGCGCAGGATGTCGACGGTGGTGAGGATGTCGTTGGTGGCGAGCGCCAGGTGCTGGCAGCCCGGGCCGCCGTAGAACTCCAGGTACTCGTCGATCTGCGACTTCTTCTTGGCGATGGCCGGCTCGTTGAGCGGGAACTTCACCCGGTGGTTGCCGCTGGCCACGACCTTGGACATCAGCGCCGAGTACTCGGTGGCGATGTCGTCACCGACGAACTCGGCCATGTTCACGAAGCCCATGACGCGGTTGTAGAACCCCACCCACTCGTCCATCCGGCCGAGTTCGACGTTGCCGACCGCGTGGTCCAGCGCCTGGAACAGCCGCTTCGGAGCCCCGGCGGCGCGGGTCACCCTGGTCTCGGCGGCCACGAAGCCCGGCAGGTAGGGGCCGTGGTAGCGGGAGCGGTCGATCAGGGTGTGCCGGGTCTCGCCGTAGGTGGCGATGGCCGCGCGGCGCACGGTGCCGTTCTCGTCGGAGACGTCGTTCGGCTCCTCCAGCACGGTGGCGCCCTGGGCGCGGGCGTGCTCGATGCACTTGTCGACGTCCGGCACCTCCAGGGCCAGGTCGACCACGCCGTCGCCGTGCCGGCGGTGGTGGTCCAGCAGCGGGCTGTCCGGGGAGACACCGCCCTTGATCACGAAGCGGCAGGAGCCGGAGCGCAGCACGAAGGCCTTGCGGTCGCGGCGGCCGGTCTCCGGGCCGGAGTAGGCGACCAGCTCCATGCCGAAGACGGCCTGGTAGAAGTGGGCCGTCTGGGTGGCGTTGCCCACCACGAACACGATGGCGTCCTGCGCGGTGACAGGGAACGGGTCCGTGGCGGGGTCGTGCTCGACGAGGCCCACGAGGCGGCGGAGCTGCTCGGCGTCGAGACCGGCCTCGCGTTCCTCGGGGGTCAGCTCAAGGGCGTGGGACTGCGGGGTCATCGGTCGTTCCTCCACATTGAGGCCTCGGCATTGAGGCATCCGCTTGAGGCGGCCACGCCGCGGGGTGGGCGGTGCGGCTGAGCGGAGAGCTTGCTCCTGTCGGGATGGTTGGGCAACAGGTCGGGATTTCACTGATCAATGTGTACAAGCTGATCAGGAAATGGCGGGTTCGGCTGCACAAAATGCATGGCTGTTCGGAGTGGTTCACGCGAGGTCTGTACGGCGTGGTGGCCGGCCGTGAGGTCGGAGGGGTCGGAGGGGTCGGAGGGGTCGGAGGGGTCGGAGGGGTCGGAGGGGTCGGAGGGGTTGGACGGGGGCGGACGGGGGCCGGACGGGCCGGCCGTGGGAACGGTCAGGGGGGCGAGCCGGGCGGCAGGTACCGCAGGAACCAGTCCCGGGCCAGCTCGGCCACCCTGTCCAGCGTGCCCGGTTCCTCGAAGAGATGGCCGGCGTGCGGCACCACCGCCAGTTCACTCTCGCAGCGCAGCCGGGCCCGCGCCTGCCGGTTCAGGTCGATCACCCGGCCGTCCCGGCCGCCGACGACCAGCAGGGTCGGCGCGCTGACCTCGGCGAGCCGCTCGGGGTCGGTGAGATCGGGCCGCCCGCCCCGGGAGACCACGGCGCGCACGCCCTCGCCCAGCCGGGCGGCCGTCCAGAGCGCGGCGGCCGCGCCGGTGCTGGCGCCGAACAGCCCGAGCGGGAGGTCCCGCTCCCCGGCCTGCGGCAGCTCGGGGAGGAGTCGGGCCACGGCGGTCAGGCGGGCCCCGAGCAGGTCGACGTCGAACACCTTCCGCCGGTCCGGCTCCTCGTCCTCCGTGAGCAGGTCGAACAGCAGCGTGGCCAGGCCCGCCCGGTTGAGGGCCGCGGCCACCCGGCGGTTGCGCGGGCTGCGCCGCCCGCTCCCGCTGCCGTGGGCGAACACCACCACGCCCGCCGCGTCCTCCGGCACGGTCAGCCGGCCCGCCAGCCGGACGCCGGTGACCGGCAGGATCAGCTCGCGGTCCACCGCGACGGGGTCCACCGCGACGGGGTCCGGCGCCCGCCCGGCGCGGTCCGGCACGGGCTCGGCGCGGGCGTCGGCGAGGTGGCGCAGCACCTCCTCGTCACCGGTCTGGCCGAAGTCGTCGTAGAACTCGCCGATCGCGAAGAACGGGGACGGCGTGCCGACGCAGACCAGCTCGTCGGCGACTCCGGCCAGGCGGTCGGTCCAGTCGTCGGGCGCCACCGGAACGGCCAGCACGACCGTGGCCGCCCCCCGGGCCCGGACGATCCGGCAGGCCGCCCGGGCCGTGGAGCCGGTGGCGATGCCGTCGTCCACCACGACCACGGTGCGTCCACGCAGGTCGGCGGGTGGGCGCCCGCCCCGGTAGCGGCGTGCCCGGCGCTCCAGCTCCGCGCGCTCGCGCACCTCGACCTCGGCGAGCTGCCCGGGTGTGACGCCGGCCAGCCGGATGACCTGGTCGTTGAGCACCCGGACGCCGTCCTCGCCGATCGCGCCCATGCCCAGCTCCGGCTGGTGGGGCAAGCCGAGCTTGCGGATCACGCAGATGTCCAGCGGGGCGCCGAGCGCGGCCGCGACCTCGGCGGCCACCGGGACGCCGCCGCGCGGGAGGGCGACGACGACGGTGCCGGGGCCGCGCAGGTGGCCGAGCAGTGCGGCCAGCCGGCGGCCCGCGTCGGTGCGGTCGGTGAAGTGGGTTCGGGTGACGTGCATGGCGCGGCCTCCGCGTTCCACCGTACGTCCAGTACATCCGGTACGTGCGGTATGCCCGGTACGTCCGGCACGTGGGTGGGCGGGCGCTGGAGCCGGTCCACGGTGGTGCGAGGCCGCTCCGGGCGAGGGTGCGGGCATTCCCGGGAGCGCGTCCCCGGAGGGCGTCGCCCCGGCGGGGGCGGGACGGGGATGGGCCCGGCCGCCCGTGCGTCCGGGACGCCGGGTGCCGGAGCGTGGGTGCAGACCGGCCCGTGCACCGGGCGCCCGCCGCCGAAGGAGTCGTCCCGTGGCCTCCTCCCGCCCGTACCACCCGCGCGCCGCCGACGGTCCGACCGCGGGCCGGTCGGTGGCCGGTCTGCTTCGAGCCCGGCCTCCTCGACCCAGCCGACCCGGCCCTGGCCCGGGCCGGCGGCCCGCCCGGCCGCCGGCTGGTGGTGGTCGAGGCGCGGGGTGCAGGAGCTGTACGGTCACCGGCTGGGCCGCTCGATGATCTGACGGTCCGTGAGCCTTCCGATGTGGCAGCTTGGTTGCGCGCCTGATCGGCCGCCGCGCGGGCCCGCGAGGAGCGCGCGGTCCGTTCGTGGCGCGGTCCGTTTCGTCGTACGGGGCCGGCCGGGCCGGTCCCGCCTCCGTTCCGCCTTCTCGCCGCGCTGTCCCCGTGCTGTCCTGCGCTGTCCTGCGCCGATTCCCGCCCTGTCCCGCCTTGGTCCCGCCCCTGTCCCGTCCTGTGCCCGGCCGGGTCGGGAGGGGCAGGGCGGCTCAGGTGCCCGGGGCGTAGGGCGGCCCATCGTCGAGGTCGGAGAAGGAGCAGGAGGTGGACGGCGATGGGCAGCGCCACCGTATTCGACCGGCGGATCCAGGCCGGACCGGCGAACGTCCCGCTGGCGGTGCGCCGGGGTGAGGGTTCCTGGGCGGAACTCGCCGAGCGGACGGCCGCGTTCGAGGCCGATCGCTTCCTCCTGGTGGCCGACGGTGCGGCACCCGCCGATCTTCTCGTCCGCGTGCGCGCCATGGCCGCCGTGTACGCGCCGTGCACCGTGCTCGACCTGCGGTCCGCTCCGCCGTCCGACCGCACGCCGTCCGACCGCACGCCGCCTGAGCGGCCGACCCCCGGCGGCCGGCGCAGCGGCGGCCGGACCGTGGTGATCGCCCTCGGCGGCGAGCAGGCCTGCGCCGTCGCGGCCGACCTGCGGCTGCCGACCACCCTGGCGGCCGCCGTCGGGCCCGCACTCGCGCTGCGGCGACCGCCGCCGGACGCCCGCGCACTGCCCGCCCGGACGGCGCCGGCACTGGTCTGGGTCCGCAGCGACCTGCTGGCCGACCGGCCCGCCCCGGAGACCCGGGCCGGCATGATCGGCGTGATCCGGCACGTCCTCGCCGTCTGCCCGGCGCAGTACGAGGCGCTCGCCGGCTCCCTCGACCCCGAGGCCCGCTACGGTGCCGGAGCCATCGCCGCCTTCCTCGCCGTCTGCGCGGACGCCCGGGCCGCGCTGGTCTGCTTCGACCCGTTCGAGACCGGCCCCGCCCTCGCTCTGGGGTACGGGCGGCGCCTCGCCGTGCTGGTGCGGAGCCTGGCCGGCCGTCCGCTCGCTCCGGGCGACGCCGAGGCCGTGGGGCTCCTGCTCGCCGCCCGCATCGCCGTCCGACTCGGCTTGCTGGACGCGGCCGGAGCCTGGGCGCACCGCGAACTGGTCGCCCGCAACGGCTCGGTGACCGGCCTGCCCGGCGCCCCGGATGCGACGGCCTTCGCCGACGCCGTCGGTACCGCCCCCTGGCCCGGTCTGCTGCTGCTCGCCGGTCTCGGCCGCCCGCATTGCGTGCGGGGCCGGCTGCTCACCCCGGTCGATGCCGCACTGGTGCGGGCCGCCGCCGAGAGCCTGGGCCCGGTCGCCGTCCCGCACGGCCGGGTCCCGGCGCCCCAACCCGCGGCCGGGTGAGCCCCGGCCGGGCTCGGGCGCCGTGCGGGAGCAGGACAGGACACCGTCACCGCGCGACCGGGACGGCGGGCGCCACACCGTGGAGAGGCAGGGCGGACCGGAACGGACCGCCGCCGACCAGAAGGAGTCACCGTCATGACGGGCACCGTCATCACCGATCTCCGCCGACGCGGCGCCGTCGATCCCGGCCGCGTGCTGAGCGGTCCGCTGCGCGCGGTCGGGCTGCGGTGGTTCGAACCGGGCTGCCGCACCGAGGTCGCCGCCGAGGGCGTCGAGCACGCCCTCTACGTCACCGCCGGTTCGGGCACGGCGACCGGCCCCGAGGCCGAGACGCAGGAGACGCCCGACGCCG
This sequence comes from Kitasatospora sp. NPDC050463, assembly GCF_040655255.1. NCBI lineage: Bacteria > Bacillati > Actinomycetota > Actinomycetes > Kitasatosporales > Streptomycetaceae > Kitasatospora > Kitasatospora sp. NPDC050463. Next base: position 26,600 of record NZ_JBFAJO010000015.1, on the reverse strand, counting down.
GTATCCCGCTGGTCGAGGGCACCGCGCTGACGCTGCCGCTCGGCGCGCGGACCGTGCTCACCGCCGGTACGGCCGGCCTGGAGTTCTTCCAGGCCGTCCTCACCGTCGTCGGGCGCCCCGCCGGGTCCGGGCCGTCCGGTCCACCCGCCGGCCGGCAGCGCACCGGGGGCCACCCCGACCCCCCGTCCGGGCCCTGCGAGCCCCGCGCATCCGGACCGCCCCGAGCGGCCCACGCGGTCCCGGCGCGCCGAGGACCCCCAGAACCCCGAGAGCTCCGAGAACCCCGACAATCCGAAGGGAGGCGAGCCACGGTGATCGTCACCACCGCCGCGGGCTCCGCCGCCGTCATCCTCGGTCCGAACGGCGAACGGATCCGCTTGCGCTGCCTGGCCCGGCGCTCCATGCTCGCCAGCGCCTGCGAGTCCTTCGACCACCTGCGGCTGAGCCCCGGCGCCCACCACACGCTGCCGGCGCGGGCCGAGGCCGAGATCGTCCTCCATGTGCTGCGCGGCTCCTTCCTCGTGGGGCGGGCCGCCGGCGAACCGGACCATCTGGCGGTCGACGGCGACCTCCTGCTGGCCCGCCGGGGCAGCCCGCTCCACCTGGAGGCCGGACCGCTGGGCGCCGAGCTGCTCTGCCTCACCCTCGCCGTACCCCGCCGCGCCGCCGCCGGCCGAGCGGCCCCGGCCCGGCGTGGCGCCGGACGACGTACCCGACCGTGAACCACCCCGACCCCGCTGCCCGACGGTGACCCCGCCGGGCAGCGGGGTCACGACCGGGCCCGCCCGCCGTACCGCACCGCTCCGTTCCGTCGCCCCGTTCCCCGTCCCGACCCGTGCGGACGCCCGCCGCCCGGCCGGCAGGCCCGTCGTGGGCCGTGGGCCGTGGGACCGGAACGGGACGGCGGGCCCATGCGCCCGGGGCGGGGGTCCGCGCACGGTGGAGGCAGAGCGGCCGATCGGCTCGAACCGCTCGGAAGACGAAGAATCTGGAGCACCCCCCATGGCAACGAACACGGCAACGAAGACGGCAACGAAGACGCTCTGCGTCGCGTCCGTACTCGTCGGCTTCGCCGCGGCGACCGTCGTGTGCAGGAAAGCCGTCGTCGGTGTGGCGGCCACGTCCGGTCCGGCGTCCGCGGCCGGCGGTACGACCAAGCGGTGCAAGCCCGGCGAGAAGGACTGCAAGCGCTGAGCCTGCTGTCCGTCCGCCCCCCGTCCCTCGTCCCCTCCCCCGTCGAATCCCGAACCCGAATCCCGAACCCGAGTCCCGAACTCCGAATCCCGCCTCCGCCCCCGATGCTCACGGCACCGGGGGCGGAGACCGTCGTGACGGCGCACCGCGACGCAGGTGGACACCGTTGCCGCCGACGCTCCTCACACCGCGCCGGGCCCGCCCCGCGACGGGAAGCGGGGGAGCACCGCCCTCACCCGTGTCCCGTGCTCCCGCGGCAGTGGTCCGATCGTGCAACTGCCGCCGATCTCCGCCGCCCGGTCGGCCATCGACCGGATCCCGACCCCGTCCCCACCGCCACCGGAGGGCGCGCGCGAGTCTTCGCCGGCCACCGGCCGGTAGCCGACCCCGTCGTCCTGCACGGTCAGCGTCAGCGTCTCGTCGTCCACCCGGACCACCACGTCGGCGCGCCCGGCCCGGGCATGGTGCAGGACGTTGTTCAGTGCCTCGGCGGTGATCCGGTAGACCGCCACCTCGACGGCGGCCGGCAGGGCGGGCAGCGGGTCCGGGGTCAGCGCGGCGGTGACGGCGAGTCCGGCACCGCTGAAGGTGAGGGCGAGCTGCTGGACCGCCCGGGCCAGCCCGAACTCGCCGAGTGGGGCGGGCCCGAGCCGGTCGGTGATCCGCCGGACCTCCTTGATCGCCATCGCGAGGTCCGCCGAGATCCCGACCAGCGCCTGTGCCACGTCCGCACCGCTGCTCGCCGCGGTCCCACCCCGCGCCCGCCCCGCCGCACCCGCCTCTCCCGTCGCCCCCGCCGCGGCCGCCGCCGCGGCGTTGTCCACCCGCAGCCGCAGCCCCGCCAGTGCGGGGCCGAGGCCGTCGTGGATGTCCCGGCGCAGCCAGCGCCGTTCCTCCTCCCGCGCCGCGACGATCTGCTCCCGGCTCGCCTGCAGGTCCTGCCGCAACCGCAGCGAGGCGACGGCGGGCGAGACCTGGTCGGCCAGCGAGCGCAGGATGTCGATGTCGCCGGCCTCCAGCCGCTCCTCGCCCTCCCGCAGCCCGACCGTCAACTCCCCGATCGTCTCGCCGTGGTGAACCAGGGCGAAGGCCTGGCCGGGACCGTCCGTCCGGCCCACGGCGGCCAGTGGGCGCCGCCCGGCCCGGGTGGTGACGCTCAGTGCGACCCCGGGCAGCCGCAACTCCTCCGCGACGGTGCCGCACAGCACGGCCGGCAGCCGTTCCGGGTCCACCACCTGCCGGACCCGTCCGGCCAGGGTGCGCAGGACCTGGTAGGGCTGGGCGCGGGCGCCGTAGTAGAGCCGGTCGACCAGCCCGACCGCCCACCGGGTGGCCCGGGGCAGGGCTGCGCCGAGCCCGAACACCAGGGCGATCAGGGTCAGTCCGGCCGCGCCCCGGCCCGGGACCAGCCAGCCGGACAGCACGGCCGCCGACACCACGAACAGCGTGGTCAGTCCGGTGGCCAGGAGAAGCCCGGTCAGGACCGACCGGGCCGCCCGGTCGAGCCGCCAGCCGCCGTCCCGGATCACCAGGCGGGCGACGGCGACCGCCCAGACCGCGCCGGCGGCGGTGAACAGCGAGTAGCTGAGCCAGTAGTCGTCCTGGAAGCTGCGGGCGTAGTAGTCCTGCAGGCCGGCCCAGAGCAGGTACGCGCCCAGCATGCCCGCCACGTGCGCCCGGTGGGCCGGGTGCTGTGGCCGGGGCGCACCGCTGCGGTCCCGCTCCGGGCGCGGGGAGGGGCGGAGCAGCCGGGACAGCAGGACGGCGGCCGCGATGCCGACCAGCAGGTAGTTCACCGGGTCGTAGAGGCCGTCCAGGTGGTTCGAGACCGACCCGAGGGCGTGGGCGGGCGCGCTGTCGGCGAGCGGATCGGGCCGGCCGTAGGCGGTGGGACGGCTCAGGAACGACAGGCCGTCCGGGATCTCCCAGAGCGCGACGGCGCCGACGTAGAGCCACCACCGGCGGTCGGTGAGCCGTCCGTACGGGAGCCAGAGCGGCAGGACGTAGAACAGGGTCTGGCTGATCGTGTCGCAGACCGACCGCAGCACCGCGACCGCCCCGACGATGCCCGGGTCGGAGACCTCCACCCAGACGGGTGCCCCGGCGGCGCTGGGCAGCATCGAGGTCAGGGCGTAGGCCAGCATCACCCAGCCGAGCGGGCTGCCCGGGCGGTGGGCGTGCAGCAGCATCCCGGCGCCGGCGGTGGGCAGCGCGTAGAGCAGGATGGCGAGTTGGTCCCGGGGGCGGTCCACGCCGGGCGTACCGAGGTGGACGAGCACGTAGCAGGTCCAGAGGGTGGCGACGGCCAGACAGAGGGCCGTGCAGATCGCGGCGCCGGTGAGCTGCCGTTGGGCGGCCGTCCGGCGGGGGGCGGGCCGGGCGGGCCGGGCGGGCGTCCGGGGCCGGGGAGGGATCACCGTGGTCATGGCACCGCCTCGAAACGGGCTGGGGGTGTGGTCCGTCGGCAGCCGCTCGCCGGGCACCGCTCCAGTCTCGGCCGCCCACCGTCCCGGGCGCATGGGGCAGTGGTCTCGTCCTTCGCACCACCGGCCGCCGCGGGGTGCGGCGATCTGCGCATGTCACGGAAAGTCACCTCATCATCGCTGGTAGTGTCGGCCAGGTGGACCAACAGCACCCCGTCGTACCGCCCGCCCCGCAGCCGGACGATCGACCCCGGGCCGCGCCGCCGGGCGTGGACGGCGCCCTCGGCGCCTCGGGCGTCCCGGGCGACGCGGACACTCCGTACGCCTCGGGCGTCCCGGGAGCCCCGGACACCTCCGGCGGCCCGGACGAGCGGCGGGACGCCTCCCCGGTCCGCGTGCTGATCGTCGACGACCACCCGCTGTTCCGGGAGGGTCTGCGGGCCGCGTTGGAGAGCGCGGAGGGGATCGCCGTCGTGGCTGAGGCCGAGCGGGTCGGCGAGGTGGCGGCCGCCGTCGCCCGGAGCCGCCCGGACGTGGTCGTGATGGACCTCTCCCTGCCGGACGGCTCCGGGCTGGAGGCGGCGCGTCGGCTCTCCGAGCGGCAGCCGTCCCCGCCGGTGCTGATGCTGACCATGGCCGACGACGACGGCAGCCTACTCGCCGCGCTCCAGGCGGGAGCCCGCGGCTACCTGGTCAAGGGCGCCTGCCGGGAGGAGGTGCTGCACGCGGTGCGGACGGTCGCGGCGGGCGGCGCGGTGTTCGGCGCGGACATGGCCGGCCGGATCACCGCCCTGCTGGCGGGGGCCCGGCTGCGCGAGGCGGGGCAGCTGTTCCCCGCCCTCACCGCACGTGAGGCGGAGGTGCTCGACCTGGTGGCACGCGGGCTGGACAACCGGCGGATCGCCCGGGAGCTGGTGGTGGCGGAGAAGACGGTTCGCAACCACGTCACCCACATCTTCGAGAAGCTGCACGTCGCGACCCGCGCCGAGGCCGTGGCCCGGGCGCGGGACATGGGCCTCGGCGACGGCTGAGGCGACCGCTGCAGGCCCTGCCCGCCGCGCGGGCAGGGCGGCGGGCAGGGCCTGCGCAGCGGCCGGGGCGGGGACCGGACCGCCGTCCCGGGCGCCCGGGACGCCAGGAAGCCGAGGATGCGGGGGAGGAGGCCCACATGAGCGAACCGGTCCCGGTCACCACCACCCGGCAGGCCGGCCTGATCCGGGCGTACTGGGTCTGTGCCGGGACGCTGCTCTGCGGCCTCGGCTGGGTGCTGCTGGCCCTCATCCACCAGGACGCCCCGTGGGCCGAGGCGTTCCTCCTGCACGACGGTGAGACCGTCCTGCTCGGCTTCGGCTTCGTGCTCTCCGGACTGCTGGTCCTCGCCCACCGCGCCGGGCCCGACGCCTCCCCGCCGGGCCTGCTCGACCCCGCCCGCTCCATCGAACCCACCGGCCGCACCAGCCCCGCTCGCCCCGGTGTCACGGCCGGTGCCGCTGCCGCTGCGGGCGTCGACCGGGCCACCGGACCCCCCGGGCTCAGCCTCGGACTCGTCCTGTTGGCCGCCGGTTTCGGCGGTTGCCTCTCCCGCTTCGTGCTGCTCGCCGCCGCCGCGGCCGGCGCCGGCCCGGTGGCGGAGGCCGTCGGTGCGGCCCTGCTGCTCGCCTCCGTCACCCTGTTCGTCTTCCTGGCCATCGCCCTGCCGCTCTGGCTCCCGGGTGGCCGGCTGCCCGGCGGCCCCGCGGGCCGGGGCTTCGTGGTCGTGGTGGCAGTCTGGAGCGCCTGCCATGCGTGCGTGGTCCGGCTCGGGGTGCCGCTGCCGTATTTCGGCGACGTCCTGGTGCCGCAAGGGGAGGGGCTGCCGCTCGACGAGTGGCGGGTCACGCTGGTCTCCTGGGCGCTCGTGGTGGTCAGCCTGACGGTGGCCGCGGTGCGCTGGCACCGTTCGGACCGCCCGCACCGGACGGTCGCGGTGGTGCTCGTCCCCTATCTGATCTGGTTGGTCACCACCAACATCGCGCTCAGGCTGGGGAGTTCGGAGAGCATCGCGGCGGTCGCCTACTTCACCGGCTCGGCCCTGTGGATGCTCGGTGCGGTCGGCTACGCCTTCACCCGGGACCGCTCGCGCTACCTGGACCGGGCGACCCGGCGGATGCTCAGCGTCCTGGCTCTCACCGCCGTGCTGATCGCCGGCTATCTCGGCATCGCGCTGCTGCTGCGCCGCGTGCTGCCCCAGGCCAGTACCGCCGGCGCCCAGCTCCTCGCGGCCGGGGCGCTCGCCATCGGCGGGCTGCTCGGTCCGACCACCCGCTGGGTGGTCCGCGCCGTCGACCGGTTCTACTACGGCGACCGGGCGAGGCCCTATCAGGTGGTGCGCGCGCTCGCCGAACGGCTCAGCCGGGCCGTCAGCCCCGCCGACGCGCCACCGCTGCTGTGCGACACCGTGGTCGACGCCCTCGGCCTGCCCGGGGCGAGGGTGGTCCTGCACACCAGCAGCGGTCCGCACGAACTCGCCTCGGTCGGCGTCATCGGACCCAACAGTCAGGTCTTCCCGCTCAGTTACGAGGGTTCGGTGATCGGCGACCTCTATGCGCCACCGCGCGCCGGGCAGCCCGTGCTGGACGCCCAGGACCACGAGGTGCTGCGCTTCCTCGCCGATCAGGCCGCGCCCGCCATCGCCTCGCTGCGGATGTACGAGGAAGTCCAGTCCGGGCGGCGGCAGATCGTGCTGGCGCGGGAGGAGGAGCGGCGCCGGCTGCGGCACGACCTGCACGACGGGCTCGGGCCGACCCTGTCCGGACTGCGGCTCGGCATCGACACCGCGCGGGCCGCCGTCCCCGAGGACTCGCCGGCCGCCCGCTCGCTGCGCGCGGTGTCGGCCGGGATCGGCCAGGCGATCGTCGAACTGCGGAGGATCACCGAGGGGTTGGCGCCCGCGGCGCTGGCCGGCGAGGGGCTGGCGCAGGCCCTGCGGCGGCTGGTCGCCGGGCTGGACGGGGAGCGCGTGAGGCTGAGCCTGGTGCTCGACCCGGACCCGCCGCCCGCCCTGCCGGCCGCGGTCGAGGTGGCGGTGCTGCGGATCGGCGGCGAGGCGCTGAACAACGTCCTGCGCCATTCGGGCGCCACCGAGGCCCGGTTGACGCTGCGGGTCCGCCCGCACGAGGTGGTGATCGAGGCCCGGGACGACGGCCGGGGCTTCCCGGACGTCGCCGGTGACGGCAGTGGCGGCGGTGGCACCGGCGGTGCTGCCGGCGGTGGCCAGGGCGGCGTCGCCCGGTCCGGTTCGGGGCTCGGGCTGCGCTCGATGACCGAGCGGGCCGAGGAGTTGGGCGGGGGCTTCACGGCCGTGAACCACCCCGGCGGCGCACTCGTCCGGGCGGTGCTGCCGCGCATTCCGGTCGTGTCCGAAGCGGTGGCTCCGACCACGGACGGAGCCGACCGCCCCCGGCGGTCCCCTTGACGGCAGCCGGGGTTGGCCCAATCATCATGGTCGCGTCAACTTCGCGGCTGTGCCCCCGCTGTCACCGCATTCCGGCCGGGCTGTCCCGGTCGGCCCCGCTCCCGGCCGGACCCCAACCCGGCCGCCCCTTCGACCCGACGGCCACCCGCGAGGCTGTGCGCTTCCGTTCTGCCCCACCAGAATCTGGAGCCTCCATTGACCGAGCGCGCCTCGCGGCGATCCCGCCTGCGCCGATCCGCCCTGTCGACCGGGGCGGTCGTCACACTCGCCGCCGCCCTGTTCGCCCCGGCCGCCGTCGCGGCCCCCACCGCCCCGGTGGCCCCCGCGGCCTCCCCGGCCGCTGCTGCCACCGCCCCCGACATCCCGGTCGCCAACGTCAAGGCGCACCTGGCCCAGTTGCAGTCGATAGCCACCGCCAACGGCGGCAACCGCGCCCACGGCCGCGCCGGCTACAAGGCGTCGATCGACTACGTGAAGGGCAAGTTGGACGCGGCGGGCTTCACCACCTCGCTGAAGACCTTCACCTACAACGGCTCGACCGGCTACAACCTCATCGCCGACTGGCCGGGCGGCGACACCTCGCACGTCGTGATGGCCGGCGCCCACCTGGACTCCGTCACCGGCGGGCCGGGGATCAACGACAACGGCTCCGGCTCGGCCGGCATCCTGGAGACCGCACTGGCCGTCTCCCGGGCCGGGCTCCAGCCCGCCAAGCACCTGCGGTTCGGCTGGTGGGGCGCCGAGGAGTACGGCATGGTCGGCTCCAAGAACTACGTCAACAGCCTTCCCGCCACCGAGCGTTCGAAGATCGAGACGTATCTGAACTTCGACATGATCGGCTCCCCCAACCCGGGGTACTTCACCTACCGCTACGACACCGCGCTGGACGCGCTGTTCCGCGAGTACTTCGCGGGCATCGGCATCAGCACCGAGCAGGACTTCGAGGGCGACGGCCGCTCCGACCACGCCCCGTTCCAGGACGCCGGCATCCGGGTCGGCGGCCTGTTCAGCGGTGCCGACTACACCAAGACCAGTGCCCAGGCGGCCAAGTGGGGCGGCACGGCGGGTCAGGCGTTCGACCGCTGCTACCACTCCTCGTGCGACACCAGTGCCAACATCAACGACACCGCGCTGGACCGGATGAGCGACGCCATCGCCTACGCGATCTGGACCCTCTCGGCCGGCACCACGACGCCGCCCACCGGCACCGTCTTCGAGGCCACCGCCGATGTGCAGATCCCGGACTACGGCGCGGCGGTGACCTCCGACCTCGCCGTCACCGGCCGGACCGGCAACGCGCCCGCCGCCCTCCAGGTCGCGGTCGACATCAAGCACACCTATCGCGGTGACCTGGTCATCGACCTGGTCGCGCCGAACGGCACCGCCTTCCGGCTGAAGAACTCCAGCGGCAGCGACTCCGCGCCCAACGTGCAGACCACCTACACCGTCAACGCCTCCGCGGTGCCCGCCAACGGCACCTGGAAGCTGAAGGTCCAGGACGTGGGGCAGCAGGACACCGGCTACATCGACAGCTGGAAGCTCACCTTCTGACCCCGGCGGGCGAAACGGGCGCGACGCGCAGGAAGGGGGTGCCGGCCGCCGCCGGCACCCCCGCTCCGTGAGCCCGCTGCGGCCCCGCCCCGGTGGGGCCGCAGCGGGCTCCGTCGCCCCGCGCCGCTACGGACGCATCTCGTACGCGCCCGACAGCGCCTCGACCATGGCCCACACCTTCGCGGCCCGCTCGCCGTCCGCGACCGGGCGGCGGACGTTGGCCAGCGCCCACGCCGCCTGCGCCTCGGTGGTCGAGGCCTTCCCGTGCAGCTCGGTGGCGTGCTTCGAGAAGTCCCGCACCAGCGCGTCGAAGACCTGGTCCAGCAGGTCCGCGTCCAGCCCGGTCAGCTCGGCCTGCTCCAGCACCAGCTGGCCGTAGACGATGAGCGCGAAGAGCTGGCCGATCTCCAGCAGGAAGTCCAGGTCGGCCTGCTGCTCCTCGCTCGGCGCGTCGGTCAGCAGCAGGCCGCAGAAGCCGTCGGCCTGCTCGCGGAAGCGGGCCACGTTCGGCAGGTGCGCGAACGCGTCGTACGCGGTGCGCCAGTCGTGGAAGCGGATCGCGCCGAGGCCGCGGGCCGGGCCCTGGCGGAACAGGAACTCGTCGTCGGCCGCGTCCAGCCGGGTGGGCACCGGCGCGTAGTCGGCCGGGGCGAACAGGTAGTTGCCCATGAACTTGAGGATCAGCGCCAGGTTGACGTGGACGGTGCCCTCCAGCTTCGGCAGGCCGCGGATGTCCTTCGCCGCCTTGTCGAAGTAGGTGTCCGCCTCGAAGCCCTTGGCCGCGATGACGTCCCACATCAGGTCGATGACCTTCTCGCCCTCGGTGGTGACCTTCATCTTGGTCATCGGGTTGAAGAGCAGGTAACGCCGGTCCTCGGGCGAGGCGCTGCGGAAGTAGTCCACCGCGCGGTCGGAGAACAGCTTCATCGCCACCAGGCGGGCGTACGCATCGGTCAACTCGCGCCGCACGTGCGGGAAGTCGGTGACGTTCTTGCCGTACAGCACCCGGTTGCGGGCGTGCGTGACGGCCTCGTACATCGCGTGCTCGCAGATGCCGACCGAGGCGGTGCAGAGGTTGAACTTGCCGACGTTGACGGTGTTCAGCGCGGCGTCGAAGGCAGCCTTGCCGGTGTGCAGCACGTCCTCGGCGCGTACCGGGTAGTCCTCCAGGCGGAACTCGCTGACGTACATCTGGGCGTTCACGACGTTCTTGACCAGGTGGTACGCCTCGTGGCGGCTGTCGGCGGCGAAGAAGACGTAGCCCTCCGGGCCCTCGACGTCCGAGCGGCGGCCGAACACCGAGACCAGGCCGGCGACGTTGCCGTTGCCGATGTAGTACTTGGAGCCGGTGGCGGTGAAGCCGCCCTCGCCGTCCGGGGTGAGGATCATGTCGGTGGAGTAGATGTCGGCGCCGTGGCTGCGCTCGGAGAGCCCGAACGCCATCACGTGACCATCCGTCAGGAGCTTTGCCGCGCGGGCCCGGACGGCCTCGTTCCGGCTCTGCCAGACCGGTCCGAGGCCGAGGACGGTGACCTGCCAGGTGTACCAGTAGCCCAGCCCGTAGAAGCCCAGGATCTCGTTCAGCTCGGCGATCCGGGCGGTGTCCCAGCGCTTGTCCGGGTCGGCCGAGGAGGGCGTCAGGAACTCCGCGAACAGGCCTTCCTTCGCGGCGAATTCGAGGAAGTCGGCGTACCAGGTGCGGTCGATGTAGGTGTCGATCAGCGCCTTCTTGCCGCGGGACTCGAACCAGTCCACGGTCGCGCGCAGCAGTCGGCGGGTCGGCTCGTCGAACTGGGTGGGGTCGTACGTGCGCGGGTTGAAGAGCATCACGGGCTCCCGGAGGGTCGAGGGTGGCGATCGGGTGGGGCGTGGTTCTCGGCCGTCGGCGGAGCGGGAATCAGTCCCCGGTCCGGTCGGCGGCGAGGCGGTGCAGGGTGGCGAGCACGTCGTCCAGCCAGGCGAGGGTCATCCGCTCGTACTCGACGCCGCCGCGCAGCACCACGTGCTGCAACTGCTGCCGGGCGTCGAGGGCGGCCGGGTCGGGGAAGTCGCGCCGCTCGCCGTGCAGGTAGCGGGCGAGCAGGGCGGCATGGCCCTCGCGGTGCCGCTCGACCTCGGAGATCAGGGCGGCCGGGTCGTCGAAGGCCGCCGCGCGGATCTTGACCGCCAGCTCGTGCCGGACGGTCTCCGGTTCGACCGGTTCGCGCAGCCAGCCCGCCAGCGCCGCCCGGCCGGGGCCGGCCGCGGAGTAGACCTTCTTGTCCGGCCGGCCGTCCTGGGCGACCTCCTCGGCCGAGATCCAGCCGTCCGCCTCCATCCGCCGCAGCACCCGGTAGATCTGCTGGTGGGTGGCGGTCCAGAAGCGTCCGATCGAGCGGTCGAAACGCCGGGCCAGCTCGTAGCCGGAGCCGGGCTGCTCCAGCAGCGAGACGAGGATCGCGTGCTCCAGTGCCATGAGCGGAATCCTGCTATGCAACGAGTTGCATAGGCAAGGGTGCCCCGCGCGGGTGAGACGCAGCTCACCGTGGCGTGACGTGGCGCCGGGCGCCGAGGGCGGGGGCCTGCGCGTCAGGCGGGGGTGCGCGCGGCGGCGGGGGTGTTTGCGGCGGCGGGGGTGCGCCAGAGTAACTTCCGGGGAGAAAAGGTGCAAAACGGCAGATCGGCGCCAAAATAGAACTTGGCTGGCACCATCCACGTGCCGGACCGAGGAGGTGGTATCGGTGTCTACCCAGATTCCGATGGGCATGGAGCATCATCCGGACATCGTCGAACTACGGGAGCACTACGAGCGGGTCACCCTGACCCCGCGGGCCCAGGCCGTCGAGGCCCTGGCCGTTCTCGCCGGTCTGTTCCTGGCGGCCTCGCCATGGATCGTCGGCTTCACCGCTTTCAGTACGCTGACCGTCACCTGCCTGATCGTGGGTCTCGCCTACTGCGTGCTGATGGCCGGGTACGGCTCGGCATACGAGCGCACCCACGCACGGGCCTGGGCGGCGACGCTGCTCGGTGCCTGGACGATCGTTTCCCCCTGGGTGGTGTCCGGAGCGGTCGACCGCGGGAAGAACATCGTGACCTGCCTGATCACGGGCGCCGTGATGTTCCTGCTGGGGCTCGCCGCGATCTCCATGGCCACCATGACGTCGAACGGCGCGTCCATGCGACGCGGCCGGGCCGGGCGGTCCAGGAGCTGACGCCACACGGCAGCCCCGAGTCGGGGCGCGGAGCGGTGAGGTCGCTCCGCGCCCCGGCGCACGTCGAGCGGGGGCCGATGGGGCGCCGGCGGGCGCGGGGCCGCCCCCGGGGGCCTGCTAGGGGTGCGTCATCCGCAGCACGTCGAGGGCCTCGTCCAGCTGCTCCCGGGTGAGCCTGCCCTGCTCCAGGTAGCCGCTCTCCAGTACCACCTGACGGATCGTCTTCCGCTCGGCCAGCGCCTGCTTGGCGACCTTGGCGGCTTCCTCGTAGCCGATGTAGCGGTTCAGCGGGGTGACCACCGAGGGCGAGGACTCGGCGTACTCGCGGGCCCGTTCGACGTTGGCGGTGATTCCGTCCACCGTGCGGTCGGCGAGCAGCCGGGCGCTGTTGGCGAGCAGCCGGATCGACTCCAGCACATTGCGGGCGATCACCGGGAGCATCACGTTCAGCTCGAAGTTGCCGCTCGCGCCGGCCACCGTGACGGTGGCGTCGTTGCCGATCACCTGGGCCGAGACCATCAGCACCACCTCGGGCAGTACCGGATTGACCTTGCCGGGCATGATTGACGAACCCGGCTGGAGGTCCGGCAGGTTGATCTCGCCGAGGCCGGTGCGGGGACCCGAGCCCATCCACCGCAGATCGTTGGCGATCTTGGTGAAGCCGACCGCGACGGTGCGGAGCTGGCCGCTCAGCTCCACCAGGCCGTCCCGGGCGCCCTGCGCCTCGAAGTGGTCGCGGGCCTCGGTCAGCGGCAGGTCGGTGGCCCGGGCCACCTCCTCGATCACGGCGGCGGCGAACCCGGGCGGGGTGTTGATGCCCGTGCCCACCGCCGTGCCGCCGAGAGGCAGTTCGGCGACCCGGGGGAGCGTCGCCAGCAGCCGCTCCCGCCCGTGCCGGACCTGCGCCGCGTACCCGGCGAACTCCTGGCCGAGGGTGACGGGGGTGGCGTCCATCAGATGCGTCCGGCCGGACTTCACCACCTGGGAGAACTCCGCGGCCTTCCGCTCCAGGGCCTCCGCCAGGTGCTCCAGGGCGGGGATCAGGTCGTGGGTGACGGCGGTGGTGGCCGCGATGTGGATCGAGGACGGGAACACGTCGTTGGAGGACTGGCTGGCGTTGACGTGGTCGTTGGGGTGGACCGGCCGGCCGAGCCGCTCGGCGGCCAGTGTCGCGATCACCTCGTTGGCGTTCATGTTGGACGAGGTGCCCGAGCCGGTCTGGAACACGTCCACCGGGAACTCGTCGTCCCAGTGCCCCTGGGCGACCTCCTCGGCGGCGGCCGCCACGGCCTGCGCCGTCTCCTCGTCCAGCACCCCGAGCCGCGCGTTCACCCGGGCCGCGGCGGCCTTGATCCGGGCCAGCGCCGCGATGTGCTCCCGCTCCAGCCGCTGGCCCGACACCGGGAAGTTCTCCACCGCCCGCTGCGTCTGGGCCTGCCACTTGGCGGCGGCCGGTACCCGGACCTCGCCCATCGAGTCGTGCTCGGTCCGGAACTCCTGCTCACCCATCGCGCGCTGCACCTCCTGGTCGGCCCCGGCCGGGTCGGTTCCCCGGGCGGGGTGCGGTCTGCGCAACACGACAGCCGCGCGCGGGCTCCCGGTATTTCCGCGGGTGGCGGGAGAACCGAGTGAGCTTCACTCGAAAGAGTGAAGATCACGACGTGCTCACCCGATCGCGCCCGCCCGCTTCGTACGCTCGTGCACGCACCGGGGGAGACGATCACCGAGCAGGGGGCGGACATGGCGACAGCGCGGCGCGACGGGGACGGTCTGAGCAGGCGGGAGCTGCTTGGGGCCTCGGCGGCCTTCGGCACGGCCGCCTGGCTGCTGCGCGGCACGATCGGACCGGACAGCGCGCAGGCCGCCACCCCGGCACCGCCCGACCTGCCCGCCGGCACCGAGCTGTACCAGCGGGTCTACCAGAACTGGTCCGGCGAGGTCCGCACCGACCAGCTCTGGACCTGCGCCCCGCGCACGCCCGAAGAGGTCCCGCTGCTCGCCGACTGGGCGCACGCCCACGGCTGGCGGCTGCGCGCCCAGGGGTACCGGCACACCTGGGCGCCGCTCACCGTCGCCGACGCCACCCCCGAGTCCACCCGCGTCCTGCTGCTGGACACCACCCGCCACCTCACCGCCCTGGCCGCCGACTCGCCGACCACCGTCCGGGTGCAGACCGGCGCCACCATGGAGAGCCTGCTCGCCCACCTGGCCGACCGCGGCCTCGGCGTCGCCAACTGCCCCGCGCCCGGCGAACTCACCGTCGGCGGCGTGCTCGCCATCGGCGGCCACGGCACCGCCGTCCCGGCCACCGGCGAGATCCGCCCCGACGGCCACGGCTACGGCTCGGTCAGCAACCAGGTCACCCGGCTCACCGCCGTCGTCCACGACCCGGCCACCGGCCGCTACGCCCTGCGCACCTTCGACCGCTCCGAAGCCGACAGCGCCGCGTTCCTGGTCCACCTCGGCCGGGCCTTCGTCACCGAGGTGGTGCTCCGGGCCGGCCCCGACGTGCCGCTGCGCTGCGTCAGCCGGCTGGACATCCCGGCCACCGAGCTCTTCGCCCGTCCGGGCAGCTCGGGCGGTGCCCTCGGCCGCCCGCGCACCTTCGCCGACTTCGTCGACCGCGAAGGGCGCGCCGAGGCGATCTGGTTCGCCTGCACCGACCGCCCCTGGCTGAAGACCTGGAGCGTCGCCCCGTCGCGCCCGTTCGGCTCCCGAACCGTCGACGAGCCCTACAACTACCCCTTCTCCGACAGCATCCCGGAGCCGGTCGCCCGGCTCGCCGGCCAACTCGTCGCCGGAGCCTGGGGATCGGCCCCGCTGTTAGGCCAACTCCAGTACCTGATCGCGAAGGTGGCCCTCACCGGGGACATCACCGACGTGCTGCTCTCCGGCGGCGTGCTCCGCGAGCTGCTCTCCGGCGAACTGCTCACCCACCTGCTCGCCGGCGGCCTGCGCTCCGACCTCTGGGGCCCCTCCCGCACCCTGCTGCAGTACGTGCGTCCCACGACCCTGCGGGTCACCGCCAACGGCTACGCCGTACTCGCCCGGCGCGCCGACCTCCAGTGGGTGGTCTCCGAATTCGCTTCCTACTACCGGCAGCTGCTCGGCGAGTACCAGGCGCGAGGCGAGTTCCCGATCAACGGCGCGGTGGAGATCCGGGTCACCGGCCTGGACGACCCGGCCTCCAGCGGAGTCCCCGGGGCGCGGCCGCCGCTGCTCTCCGCGCTGCGCCCGCGCCCCGACCGCCCCGAGTGGGACACCGCCGTCTGGCTCGACGTCCTCAGCCTCCCCGGCACCCCCGGCCTGCACCGCTTCGCCCGCGACCTGGAGCAGTTCCTGCTGCGCACCTTCGACGGCACCCGGGCCGGCCTGCGCGTCGAGTGGTCCAAGGGCTGGGCGTACACCACGGACGCCGCCTGGGCCGATCCGGACGTGCTCGGCCGGGTCGTCCCCGCCAGCCTGCGCGACGGCGGCGGCCCCGGCTGGGACGAGGCGATCACCGTCCTGGACCGCCACGACCCGCACCGGGTCTTCGGGAACCCCTTCCTGGACACGCTGTTGACGTCCTGACCCGGCGCCGCCCGGTGGGTCAGACGTGCTCCATCACCATGACCGCCACGGTGTCCGGAGCGAGGGCGCGGAAGACGTGCGGGGCGTCGCCGGGGTAGCTGATGTAGTCGCCCGGGTGGAGTTCGACCGGGTCCGCCGGCGGGCCGACCAGGGCGCGGCCGGAGCTGAGCACCACGTGCTCCACCGTGCCCGGCATGTGTGGGTCGGAGGCCCGGGGCTCGCCCGGCTGCGCCTCGATCCGGTAGATGTCGCGGCGCGCGTTCGGCGGGCAGGAGGCCAGCAGGGTGGCGGCGTAGTCGGCCCGCTCGGAGTGGGTGACCGGCCCCTCGCCGGCCCGGATCACCCGCACCACCGGCCGCGGCGGGTCGACCAGCCGGCTGAACGGCACGTCCAGGGCGACACCGAGCGCCCAGAGGGTCTCCACGCTCGGATTGCCCGCGCCCGACTCCAGCTGGGAGAGCGTGGACTTGGCGATCCCGGCCCGGCGGGCCAGCTCCGCCATGGACAGGTCGGCCCGCTCGCGTTCGCGCCGGATGGAGGCGGCGATCAGCCCGATCAGCTCCGAGCCGGCCGGGCCCGGGCCGGCGGCCCGGTCGGCCCCGGGGCGCCGGTCGCTGTCGCCGCCGGCGGTGTTCGCACTCATTCGCGTTCGCTCCACAAGTCCAGGCGTTCGCCTTGACGAACGGCATCCGTCGGGTTCACTCTACTGGACATGCGTTCGCTTCTCCGAACACTCGACCGCGCCACGCTGCGGGACATCGCCCTGGTCTGTGTCGCCGACGCCCTGGTCGGCGCCTCCTTCGGCGCCATCAGTGTCTCCGGCGGCCTGCCGCTCTGGCTGCCGATCGCCATGTCGGTGCTCGTCTTCGCCGGCGGTGCCCAGTTCGCGGCCGTCGGCGTCATCCTCTCCGGCGGCGGCGCACTCGCCGCCGTCGCGACCGGCCTGGTGCTCAACGCCCGTCTGCTGCCCTTCGGTTTCACCGTCGCCGACGTGCTCGACGGGCCGCGCTGGCGGCGGCTGCTCGGTGCCCAGCTGATGACCGACGAGTCGGTCGCCTTCGCCCTGCTCCAGCCCGACCGGCGCCGGCGCCGGGCCGCGTTCTGGCTCTGCGGCCTGGCCCTGTTCACGGTCTGGAACATCGCCGTCGTGGTCGGCGCGGCGGCCGGCGGCCTCATCGGCGACACCGACGCGCTCGGGCTCGACGCCGCCTTCCCGGCCGTCCTGCTCGCCCTCGTCCTGCCCTCGCTCACCGACCCGCGCACCCGGGCCGCCGCCCTGGCCGGCGCCGCGGTCGCCGTCGCCGCCACCCCGTACCTGCCGGCCGGCCTGCCCGTCCTGCTCGCCCTCCTCGGCCTGCTCCTCGCCGGGCGGGGTCCGGCCGCGCCGGCCGCCGTCGGGTCGAGTGCCGCAGCCGCCGCTGTCGGGTCGAGCCCCGCAGCCGCCACCGAGGGAGTCCACTGATGCCCCTGCTCGCCGTCCTCCTGCTGGCCGCCGGTACCTACGCGTTCCGCCTCGCCGGCCCGGCCCTCGGTCACCGGTTCACCCTCTCCGACCGGCTGCGCCACCTGCTGGCCGTGGCCGCCGCCGTGCTGCTGGTCGCGCTCGTCGCCACCGGCGCCCTCACCCAGGGGCACGGCTTCGCCGGCTGGGCCCGGCCGGCCGGCGTGCTGGTCGCCGGGCTGCTCGCGCTGCGCCGCGCGCCGTTCCCGGTCGTGGTGGTGGCGGGCGCCGCGACCACGGCCGTCCTGCGGCTCTGCGGAGTCGCCTGAGGCGGCCCGGCCGCCGACGGTTCGTCACGGGAGCGGCCGGGCTTGACCTCAAGCGGACGTCAACTTCTAACGTGGGCAGCCTCGTCCGAGCCCACTCACCGGAGGTCCGTCCACCATGGCCGTTCACCTGCGCGACTACCCCGAGGTCCGGCTCGCCGCCCAGCCGATCGGCTACTGGAGCGACGCCACCGCCCAGCTCGTCCTCGCCCGGATCAGGGGTGAGCTCGCCGAGGAGCAGCTCACCCAGCCCCACTGGTGGACCCTCAACCACGTGGCCGGCGAGCCCGGCGGCTGGCAGCGCGCCGCCCTGGCCGACAAGCTCCGCCCGTACGCCGTCGGCATCGTCCCCGCCGTCGACTTCGACCTGGTCATCGACGGCCTGCTCGACCGGGGCTGGCTCACCGAGGACGCGCACGGCCTCACCCTCACCGAGGCCGGCGAGGCCGGCCGGCAGCGGGCCCGCGGCCGCCTCGCCGGCGCCCACGAGCAGATCCACGACGGCATCGCGCCCGGCGAATGGGCCGCCGCGCTCAACGTGCTGCGCCGCATGGTCGCCAACCTCGGCGGCGACGCCGACCTGCCCACCTGACCGGCGCTCCGGCTCAGCCCGCCCGGCTCAGCCCCGGGCGCCGTCGCCCAGACGCTCCTGCTGGATCTCGGGCCGCTCGCTGTCCCAGAGCAGCTCCCACACCCGGAACACGCAGTGGTAGTCCCGCATGCTGCCCCGGGAGATCAGCAGATAGGTGTCGCCGTCCCGGAGCAGGGTGCGCCGGCGGCTGTTGAACGGGTGCTGCGGGGTGTAGGTGGGGACGAGCCGCCGGAGTTCGGCGAGCGCCTCCTCGCGGCTGCCCTCGATCTCGGCCAGCACCTTGGTGCCCCAGATCCGGTCGTTGCCGACGCCTTCGGTCTCCTGGACGACCAGTGCCCAGCGCGCCATGCTCCACCCCTCGTTCGGATTCTCGTCCGGCCTTCCGGAAACGATCAAACGATCACCCTATCGGTGGCCCTGCGCAGGTGGGCACCGGCTTGCCGCTGCCACCGGGCCTCGGAGGCGGGCGGTTCCCGCACCCGACGGCTATGCGGAGCGCTTGCGGGCCGATTCCTTCACCTCCAGCGGCAGCGCCTCGGCAACCAGCAGTCGCGGCAGCAGGTCCGGTTCCAGAGTCATCGCCCGGAAGACGAGCGCGACGGTCACGTCGTGGTCGGGCCGATGCACGATCTCGACCGGGTCACCTGCGCGGATGTCGCCAGGCTCGATCACGCGCAGATACGCGCCGGGCCGCGCGGCCTGCGTGAACCGCTTGATCCAGCCGTCGCGCTCCAGCCAGCCCTGGAAGGTGGCACAAGGGATCCGCGCGCACGACACCTCCAGGACGACGTCCGACCCGATCCGCCAACGCTCACCGATCAGGGCACCGTTGACGTCCAGGCCCAGACTCGTGAGGTTCTCCCCGAAGACGCCGTTCCGCAGCGGCCTGCCCAACTCGGCCTCCCAGTCGTCGAGGTCCTCGCGCGCGTAGGCGTAGACGGCCTGGTCGACGCCGCCGTGGTGCTTCACGTCGTACACCCGATCACCGAGGAGACCGACCTCACCGGTGCCCTTGGGCCCGGGCGCGCTGACGGCGACCGGGCCGTTGACGGGCTGTTTGTCGATGCCTGTCGCGCTCAGGCCCTTCCACGGGTTGGGCCGGGGCCTGCCGACATTGACGGAGAGCAGCTTCATGGGGGTGACGGTACGAGCCCGTCAACGCCGACGCGACTCATTTCGCGGCCGCGGCCGCGGCCGTGCGGCACGCCGTCACGCTGACGTTCCACCGCTGAACCCCTTCGGCGGCGGGGGCCGGCGCCTGTCACCAGGCGGTCGCGTCGGCGGGGTCGAGCGGTGCGGGGAAGCCCGGCGAGGCGCCCCCCTCGACGATGTCCACCAGCAGCCCGGCCGGCTGCTCCACCGCGTCGGGCAGCCCGTCCGCCGTCAGCCGCGCCACTGTGTACATGCTCACTCCTTCGCCCCCGTCCGGAGCCCGCCCCCGTGCGCCATACTCGCCGGTACCCGCCGCGGCCGGCACCCGTACCGGCCCGGACCGGTGCCCGCCGAGACTACAAGGAGCTTCCATGGCGAAGCCGACCCGGATCGACCCGGCCGACCTGCTCGCCGTCGGTGACCTGCTGACCGACGAGGAGCGGCTGATCCGCGACACCGTAAGGAAGTTCGCCGACGAGCGGATCCGCCCGCACATCGGCGACTGGTTCGAACGCGGCGTCTTCCCGGCCCGCGAACTCGCCCCCGAACTGGGCGCCCTCGGTGTGCTCGGCATGCACCTCGACGGCTACGGCTGCACCGGCTCCACGGCCGTCGCCTACGGGGTCGCCTGCATGGAGCTGGAGGCCGCCGACTCCGGGCTGCGCAGCTTCGTCTCCGTCCAGGGCTCGCTCGCGATGCGCTCGATCCACGCCTACGGCTCCCAGGAGCAGAAGGAGCGCTGGCTGCCGGGCATGGCCGCCGGCGAACTCATCGGCTGCTTCGGCCTCACCGAACCGGACTTCGGCTCCGATCCGGCCAACATGCGGACCAGGGCCCGCCGCAGGGGCGGCGACTGGGTGCTCTCCGGCTCCAAGATGTGGATCACCAACGGCAGCATCTCGGACGTCGCCGTCGTCTGGGTGCAGACGGAGGAGGGTGTCCGGGGCTTCCTGGTCGAGCCCGGCACCCCCGGCTTCACCGCGACCGACGTGCACGGCAAGCTGTCGCTGCGCGCCTCCGTCACCAGCGAGCTGGTCTTCGACGAGGTCGTGCTGCCCGCCGACGCCGTCCTGCCCGGTGTCACCGGCCTGCGGGGGCCGCTCTCCTCCCTGGGCGAGGCCCGGTACGGGATCCTCTGGGGCACCGTCGGCGCCGCCCGCGACTGCTACACCACCGCCCTCGACTACGCCCGGAGCCGGATCCAGTTCGACCGGCCGATCGCCGGCTTCCAGCTCACCCAGCAGAAGCTGGTCGAGATGATGCTGGAGGTGGAGAAGGCCTACCTGGTCGCCCTGCGGATCGGCCGGCTCAAGGACGAGGGGGCGGCCCGCCCGGCGCACATCAGCTTCGGCAAGCTCAACAACGTGCGCACCGCGCTGGAGATCGCCCGCAGCGCCCGGACGGTCCTCGGCGCCAACGGCATCACCACCGAGTACCCGGTGCTGCGGCACGCCAACAACCTGGAGTCGGTGCTCACCTACGAGGGGACGAGCGAGATCCACACCCTGGTCCTCGGCGAGGCCATCACCGGGGAGTCGGCCTACCGCTGACGGGCTCTCGGGGCCGGACGGGGCCGGGCCGGGCCGCTGCGGCGGTCGTCGACCCGGCCCGAAACCCGGTGGCCGGGCCGGCTGCCGCCCGGCTACCGTCGGCTCCCATGAACAGCCCGACCCCCACCCTCGCGACCACCACGCTCTGGCGACCCACCGGCCCCGAGGAGCTGGCCCTGGTCGAGGCGTCGGGGCACCGGGCCTGGCCGCCCCGACTGCCCGACCAGCCGATCTTCTACCCGGTGCTCACCGAGGACTACGCGATCCGGATCGCCCGGGACTGGAACGTCCCCGCGGCCGGCGTCGGCCACGTCACCCGGTTCGAGGTCGACGCGGCCTTCCTGGCCCGCTACCCCGTCCGGCAGGTCGGCGGCCGCACCATCCTCGAACTCTGGGTACCCGCCGAGGAACTGGACGAGTTCAACCGGCACATCGTCGGCCGCATCGAGATCGTCCACACGTTCCGGCCGCAGCCGTGACGGCCGTCCGCGACGCCGCCGGCCCCGTCCTGCTCACTTCGGCCCAGCAGACCGGCACCACCGTCCTGCTCGCCGAGGCCGCCGCCGCACGCGGCCTGGCGACCGCCGAGCTCACCGGCCCCGCCGTCCTCGACCGCCTCGCCGGGCGTCCCGTCCACTGGTACGGCGGCCCGCTCGCCGCCGCCCGGATCGCCGACCGGCTCGGCCTCGCCCTGCTGGAACCGGCGGACGACTGGCCGGCCCGACTGCCGGAGGAGTTCACCGGCCGACGGATCGAGCTGACCACCCTCGCCGAGGCCTGGACGCTGCGCCGGCCGGCCTTCGTGAAACCGCCCGCCGACAAGTCCCTCCCGCCGGCCGTCTACTCCGACGGCTCCCGGCTGCCCCGGCACGGCGAGCGGATCGGGCCCGACACGCCCGTCCTGGTCAGCGACCCGGTGACGTTCGGCGCCGAGTACCGGCTGTTCGTCCTGGACGGCGAGGTGGTCACCGGCAGCCGCTACGCCCGCTTCGGCCGGCTCGACCCCGGGCCGCTCACCGACGAGGCCACCGGCTTCGCCCGCCGCCTGCTCACCGCCGTCGGCGACACCCTGCCCAGCGCCGTGGTGCTGGACGTCGGCCCGCTGCTCGACCCGTACGACCCGGGCGAGCGCTGGGCCGTCGTCGAGGCGAACCTGCCGTGGTTCGCCCACTGCTACGCCGCCGACCCGGCCCGGGCGCTGGAGGTCGTGCTGCGCGCGGCGGGCCCGGCCGCCGCGCTGCGCCCGGCCGACCGGCGGTTCGTCCGGGGCGGCAGCGGGCCGGGCGGTCCGCCCGGGGCCGTCGTCGGGGTGAGCCGGCCCGTCGGTCCGCCCGGGGGTGCGTCGGGGTGAGCCGGCCCGTCGGCCCGCCCGGGGGTGCGTCGGGGTGAGCCGGCCCGTCGGCCCGCCCGGGGGTGCGTCGGGGTGAGCCGGCCCGTCGGCCCGACACGGCCCGGACACCCGCCGTTCGCCCCGGCGACACCGACCGGCCCGGCGGGCCGTGCAGCATGACGCGACCGGTGGCGCCCGCGCGGCCACACCGGGACGCACCGTGAAAGGAACCGCCCTCACCATGCCCACCGCTCCGCCGCCCCGGTCCAGGGTCCTCGTCGTCGGGATCGACGGTGTCCGGTACGACCTGCTTGAAGAGGTCCCGATGCCCCGGCTCGCGGAGGTGTCCGGGGCCGGGTTCCTGGCGCCCGTCACGGTGGCGGAGTCCACGCCCACCATGTCCGGCCCCTGCTGGGCCACCATCGTCACCGGCGTCGAGCCCGCCAAGCACGGCGTCTGGGGCAACCACCTGGGCGGCAACCGGCTCGACGTATTCCCCGACTTCGCCACCCGCCTGGCGCGCGGCGACCGCCGCCGCACCTTCGTGGCCGCCGGCTGGGACCCACTGGTGATCACCGAGTCCGGCGGCCCGCTGTTCCGCGCCCCCGGCCGGCTCTGCTACGTCGCCCCCGCCGAGGACACCCCCGAGGCCTGGGAGGCCGTCGACGAGGAGGTCACCCGGGAGGCCGTCCACGTCCTCGCCACCGCCGACCCGGAGGCCTCCTTCGTCTATCTCGGCGCCGTCGACGAGACCGCGCACTTCCTCGGCTGCGGCGCGGAGTACCGGGCCTCGATGCGCGCCGCCGACGAACGTCTCGGCCGGCTGCTCGACGCGGTGCGCGCCCGGCCCGGCCACGCCGAGGAGGCGTGGACGGTCATCGTCGTCACCGACCACGGCCACGTCGACGCCGGCGGGCACGGCGGCCGCACCCCCGAGGAGCGCACCGCCTGGGTGGCCTGCTCCGGTCCCGGCATCCCCGCC
Source organism: Kitasatospora sp. NPDC050463 (assembly GCF_040655255.1). Taxonomy (NCBI): domain Bacteria; kingdom Bacillati; phylum Actinomycetota; class Actinomycetes; order Kitasatosporales; family Streptomycetaceae; genus Kitasatospora; species Kitasatospora sp. NPDC050463. The sequence continues at coordinate 3,841 of NZ_JBFAJO010000015.1, read as the reverse complement.
GCCCCGCCCACCGGGGAGATCCGCCACCCGGACGTCGCCGCCCAGGTGTACGCCTCCCTCGGCCGGCCCATCGACCCGCACTGGACTCTGGACGGCCGGCCGTTCCCGGTCGCGGCGCCCGTCCCGGCGGGCCGCTGACGCCGCACGGGCCCGCCCGCACCGCCGTACCGGGGGTGAACCCCGAGACGACGGCGGCCCGTGTACCCCTCAGGGTGGAGGCCGTACCCCCAAGGTCGCAGGTGCGGTCGCGACCTCGTGGTGACGCCGCGGCAGGCCACGACGGGTCAGGATGGACACACCCCGGTGGACCGGGCGCCCTTCGCGCAGCGCCGGGCACCGGGGACGGGACCGAACAGGGAGAGGGCAGGGCGGGCATGAACGGCATCGTGAGCAAGGTCGTACTCGGAGTCGCGGGCACGGGTATGGCCGTCGCCGTCGCCGCCGTGGCGGTCGGCCCGCGGGTCTCCGACTGGTACGACGGGCGCCACCAGGAGCAGGTCACCTACACCACCGGCAGCGCCGCCAAGGCCGGCCGGCACTCGGTACCGTCCTGGCTGCCCGACAACGCCTCCGGCGTCCACTACCTGGTGTCCACCACCGGTGACGACCGACTGCTGCGCGCCACCCTGCCGGACGGGCGGCTGCCCGCCGGCTGCGTCACCGCCCAGCCGGGCAGGGGCGTCCACCCGGTGCCGGCCACCATGAAGGCCGGCTGGTTCCCCGAGGGCGTCTCCTCGAAGATCAGCGGCTCGTGCGGGCACTACGACGTGACCCTGACGGGCAACCAGCTCTACGCCTGGCAGGACGGCGCCGCCGTCCAGGCCGCCCTGCGCGCGCAGTCGGCCGCCAGGCACTGAGCCACCGGGCGGCCGACTACCGGGCGGTCGAGTACCGGGCGGTGGGCCGGGGGCGGGGCGGCCAGGTGCCCGGCGCCGGGGTCCGACCACGACCTCACCGCGGCCCGCGGCCCGCGCCCACCGGATCATCCGGATCTGCGAACGCTCGAAGGTCACATTCGACCC
>NZ_JBFAJO010000015.1:0-2809 GCF_040655255.1 Kitasatospora sp. NPDC050463 | reverse complement strand
GGCGGTCGGGGGGGGCGGGGCGGGGCCCGCGGCCCCCCCGGCCGGGCGCCGGGGTCCGGGGGGGCCGCGCGGCCCACCCCGGGTATCGCCGGGCCGGGCCGCTGGGGTAGGACGGAGCGAGGACACACCCAGCGCCGTGCCGTGAGGAGCCCCATGCCTGGTCCGACCGCCGGTCCCGCCGGCGAGACATCGACCGCTCCGGACACCCCGGCCGCCGGTTCCGCCCGGACCGGAGCCGCTCCCGGCCGCACCACCGTCGCCGTGCTCGGCGGCCTGGTCGCCCTCGGCCCGCTCACCACCGACCTCTACCTGCCGGGCCTGCCGGCGATCGCCGACGACCTCGCCGCCGAACCGGCCGCGGTCCAGCTCACCCTGACCTTCTCGATGGTCGGTGTCGCCGCCGGCCAGCTGATCTTCGGGCCGCTCAGCGACCGCTTCGGCCGCCGTCCGCCGCTGCTCGCCGGCCTGGTCGGCTACACCCTGGCGAGCGTCCTGTGCGTCCTCGCCCCCACCCTGCCGGTCCTGATCGCGGCCCGCTTCGTGCAGGGCGCCGCCGGTGCGGCCGGCCTGGTCATCGGCCGGGCCGTCGCCCGGGACCGCTTCGAGGGCGTCGCGATGCTCCGCTTCCTCGCCTCGATCAGCCTCATATCCGGCCTCGCCCCGATCCTCGCCCCGGTCGTCGGGGCCCAGCTGCTCCGCGTCACCTCCTGGCGCGGCACCTTCGGCGCCCTCACCGCGCTCGGCCTGCTGCTCACCCTGATCGCCTTCGCCGCCCTGCGCGAGACCCTGCCGCCCGCCGCCCGCCACGGCGGCGGGCTCGCCGCCACCCTGCGCACGATGAGCGGGCTCCTGCGCAACCTGCCGTTCCTCGGCCTCCTCCTGACCAGCACCTTCGCGTTCGGTGCGCTGTTCGGCTACATCAGCGGCTCGTCGGTGGTGCTCCAGCACGTCTACCACGTCTCGCCGCAGACCTACAGCCTGCTGTTCGGCCTCAACTCGCTCGCCATCGTGGGCGTCACCCAGCTGAACGGACGGGTGCTCGCCCGCCGGTTCACGGCCCGCGCGCTGATGCTGGCCGGTCTCGGCACGGCGGTCGCCGCAGGGGTGGCGCTCGTCCTGCTCACGGCGGTCTGGGACCTCGGCCTGTCCGGCGTCTGCCCTGCGCTCTTCGTCCTGATGGGCAGCCTCGGCGTGATCCTCCCGAACTCGGCCGCCCAGGCGCTCGGCCTGGTCGCCCCGCAGTCCGCCGGCTCCGCCTCCGCCCTGATCGGCACCGGCACGTTCCTCTGCGGCGCCCTGGTCGCGCCGCTCAGCAGCCTCGGCGGCAGCCCGTCGGCAGTCCTCCTCGCGGTGGTCGTCCTGGCCTGCTCCGTCCTGTCCGCCGTCTCCTACCTCGCCCTCTGCCGCCCCGGGCTCCCCGGCGCGGCCGGCTTGGCCGCCTCCGGCTGATCACCGTCGCCGGCCTCGGCCGCCGGCCGAGCCGGGCCGACCGGGTCGGTTCGGCTCATCTCCCGCACAGCACAGCACAGCACGGCGGCGCCGGTCAGGCCCCGGGCGGCAGGCGGTGGCGTGGCGCCGATCGGCTCGCCGCCGCCGTCAGACGCCGAGGGCGGCCTGGCCGCGGGCGAGCAGGCGGGCGCGGGCGTAGGCGGCGAACTCGGGGCCGGCGGCCGTCGCGGCGCCGTCCTGGGTGGGCCGCCGGGGCGGTAGGTGCCGGAGACCGTGTAGTAGCCGTAACGGCCGATCGTCGTATGGGTGTTGGCGCAGCCGGGCGTCACGCACCAGGCGATGCCGTCGGGGGTGGTCAGGCCCTGGACCTGGCCCTTGTGGGCCTGGCCCGCGGCGTCCGCCTGCGGCTTGTGGTCGAAGACGGCCACCCCGACGGTGACCGCACTGTCGCCGGAGGTGTACGTCGCGCGCAGCAGCTTTCGGCAGGACTGGCCGTTGATCACGTCGCCCAGGCCGCCGGTGGTGGCCTGCCAGCAGGTGTCCGTGGCGGCGGTGGCGGTCCGGTTCCAGGTGCGGCCGCCGACGGTGAGGCTCGGGGCGGCGAAGAGGTGCCCGGGTCGAGCGCGGCGGTGTCGGTCGCGGCCTCGGAGATGACCGTCAGCGGATCGCGCGGTGCGCCGCCGGTCGGCGCGGGCGCACCGGCGGGCGGTACGGCCGGTGGTGCGGCGGGCGGGGGAGCCCCCTGGGTGGCGCTCGCCCCGGGCTTGCCGGGAGTGGTGGCCGCGCCGCTCGGCTTCGCGCCGGACTTGCCGGGGGAGGGGTCGCGGACGGGCTGCCGGTGGCGGAGGCACCGGGAGAGGGCTGTCCGGTCGGCGCGGTGGTGGGTGCGGGTGGGGCCCCGCCGGTGGTGGGGCCGGTGGTCGCGGTGGTCGCGTCGGCGGTGGGGCCGGGCTGGAGGGTGACCGCGCCGGTGGGGCGGTCGTCCCGGCCGCTGCCGGACACCTTGATCGCCGTCGCCGTCATCCCACCGATCAGGGCGGTGGCGAGCACGGTGGCTCCGATCATCGTCGGTGTCCCGATCGGCGGTGTCCGGACCGGTGGTGGGGCGACGGGTGGTGGGGCGGATGCCCCGTCAGGAGCTTGCGCGTCGGCCGCCGTCCCCGCCCCGTCCGTCATGGTCGGTGATCCTGTGACATGACCGATGGGGCGGAAGTGAGCGGTTGGGGCGGCCTCACCTCCCGCGCGAACGGCCGCCGGGGGCGGCGCGGACGCCTGGAGGGCTGCCACAAGGTCGTCCTCGGGGCTGGTGGCGACTGGGCCACCCACCGCTTGGTCGTGCAGTTCCGCGAGGCACCGCCCA
>NZ_JBFAJO010000014.1:80450-145145 GCF_040655255.1 Kitasatospora sp. NPDC050463 | reverse complement strand
GCGGTCGAGCAGGCTCTCGTGCCGGCCGCCGTCGGCGCAGAGACCCGGGTCGAGGAGGTGGACGAAGGAGGAGGCGACGGCGGGCACCACTCCGCCGCCACCGCGCACGCTCAGCGGTTGCCGACCGCCTGCTTCACCAGCGTCCGCCCGAAGTCCCACATCAGGCCGCTCCCGCGGTGCGCGTCGTCCATCACGTCGGTGAAGGCGTCGATGAAGCGGTCCACGTCCCGATCGGTGATGATCAGCGGCGGGATCAGCTTGATCACCTCCAGGTGGTCCCCGGAGACCTGCGTGAGGATCCGGTGCCGCTGCAGCAGCGGGACGACCACCATCTGCGCGAAGAGGCCCTTGCGCGCCGCCTGCAGGGCCGTCCATCCGGTCCGCAGCTTCAGCGACTTCGGCCGGCCGAACTCGATGCCGATCATCAGGCCCCGGCCGCGGACCTCGGCCAGCAGCTCGTACCGGTCGACCAGCAGGGCGAGCCGCTCGCGGAACCGGTCCCCGACGGCGCGGGCGTTCTCCACCACCTTCTCGTCCCGCATCACCTCCAGGGTCGCCAGGCCCGCCGCCATCGCCTGCGCGTTGGAGCCGAAGCTGGCCGAGTGGACCAGCACCCGGTCCATCGAGGAGTAGACCTTCTCGAAGATCCAGCCCTTGCCGAGTGTCGCCCCGACCGGTACGTACCCGCCGGAGAGCGCCTTGGCCGCGCAGACCAGGTCAGGAAGTACCCCCTCCTCGTGCTGGTAGGCGAAGAAGTCCCCGGTCCGGCCGATGCCGGTCTGCACCTCGTCACAGATCAGCAGTGCCTTGTGCTCGTGCAGCAGTTCCTGCGCCGCACGCAGCCAGCCGGGCGGGGGGGCCAGCACGCCCTTGCCCTGGATCGGCTCCACGATCAGCGCCGCGACATCGCCCTTCTTCAGCTCCTTGGCCAGCGCCCCGAGGTCGCCGAGCGGGATCGCGGTGTCCGGCAGCAGCGGATCGAAGCCCTTGCGGAAGCCGCTCTCGCCGTTGACCGAGAGCGAACCGGTGGTCAGCCCGTGGAACGCGTGGTCGGCATAGAGCACGCGCCGGCGGCCCGTGGCGTAGCGCGCGAACTTCAGCGCCGTCTCGACCGCCTCGGTGCCGCTGTTGCCGAAGAAGACCCGGTCCAGCCCGGGCGTGTGGGAGAGCAGCCGCTCCGCGAGCAGACCGGGCAGCGGCGAACAGTCGAACCGGACGAGGTCGGGCAGGTCGAGGTCCATCACCTGCTGGACGGCCCCGCGCACCACCGGGTGGTGCCGGCCCAGCGCGAAGATGCCGAACCCGGCCAGCATGTCGAGGTACTCGTTCCCCTCCGCGTCATAGAAGTACGGACCCTCGGCGCGTTCGTAGTACTTATCGAAGCCGATGGTGTGCAACATCCGCGGCAGCTGCGGATTGAGGTAGCGGCCGTGCAACTCGTACCGTTCGCCACCGCGCTCGGCGAGCAGGGCGGCGAGGTCGAAGCGGGGCTCGGTGCTGTCGGGGTCAGCCGGCATGGCGCTGGTTCGCTCCTCTGGTCGGTAGCAGGTTCTTGGCGAAGGCCGCGGTCTGCGCGGCGACCCCGGTGCCGGTCAGGCCGGCCTCCTCCAGGATCTCGCCCCGGGCGGCGTGGCCGAGGAACTCCTGGGGCAGGCCCAGCACCCGCACCGGAACGTCCACGTCGGCATCTTGCAGCGCCTGGGCGACGGCCGCGCCGACGCCGCCGGTCCGGCCGTTGTCCTCGACCGTGACGACCAGCCGGTGCGCGGCGGCCAGCGCGGGCAGGGCCGGGTCGACCGGCTTGACCCAGCGCGGGTCGACGACCGTCGCGGTGAACCCCTCGGCCAGCAGCAGCCGCGCCGCGTCCAGCACCGCGGCCGCGGTGCTGCCCACGGCGACCAGCAGGATCTCGGGCAGCTCCCCGGTCCGCAGCAGCACGTCCACCCCGCCGACGCGGTCCACGGCCGGGACGGCCGGCCCGATGTTCCCCTTCGGGAACCGGACCACCGTCGGCGCGTCCGCCACGTCCACCGCCTCGCGCAGCTGCGCCCGCAGCTGGTCGGCGTCGCGCGGGGCGGCCAGCCGAAGCCCGGGGACGACCTGCAGGATCGACATGTCCCACATGCCGTTGTGCGAGGCGCCGTCCGGCCCGGTCACCCCGGCGCGGTCGAGGACGAAGGTCACACCCAGCCGGTGCAGGGCGACGTCCATCAGGACCTGGTCGAAGGCCCGGTTGAGGAAGGTCGCGTACACCGCGACCACCGGGTGCAGCCCGCCGGTGGCCAGCCCGGCCGCGCTGGTCACGGCGTGCTGCTCGGCGATCCCGACGTCGAAGGTCCGCTCCGGGTGGGCCTTGGCGAACGAGCCGAGGCCCACCGGCTGGAGCATCGCGGCGGTGATCGCGACCACGTCCGGCCGCTCCGCGCCGAGCGCGACCATCTCCTCGCCGAAGACGGACGTCCAGGAGGCCCCGCCGCTGGGCGAGATGGGCAGACAGGTGTACGGGTCGATCGGGTTGACGGCGTGGAACCGGTCCGCCTCGTCCTGCTCGGCCGGGCGGTAGCCGCGGCCCTTCACGGTCAGGCAGTGCACGATGACCGGCCCGCCGAATCCGCGTGCCTGGCGCAGCGCCTGCTCGACCGCGCCCAGGTCGTGGCCGTCGATCGGGCCGAGGTACTTGAGCCCGAGGTCCTCGAACATGCCCTGCGGGGCGAAGGCGTCCTTGAATCCCTTCTTGGCGCCGTGCAGCGCATCGAAGATCGGCTGCCCGACCAGTGGGGTGCGCTGAAGCGCCTCCTTGCCGAGGGCGAGGAAGCGCTCGTACCCCCGGGTGGTGCGCAGCGTGGCGAGATGGTTGGCGAGGCCGCCGATGGTCCTGGCGTAGGAGCGCTCGTTGTCGTTGACGACGATGACCAGCGGCCGGTCCCGGGCCTCGGCGATGTTGTTGAGCGCCTCCCAGGCGAGCCCGCCGGTGAGCGCCCCGTCGCCGATCACCGCGACGGTCTGCCGGTCGTACTGGCCGAGCAGCTGGGCGGCCTTGGCGAGGCCGTCGGCGTAGGAGAGGGCGGTGGAGGCGTGCGAGTTCTCGACCAGGTCGTGCTCGGACTCCGCACGCGAGGGATAACCGGACAGGCCGCCTCTGGTGCGCAGTTTCGAGAAGTCCTGGCGGCCGGTGAGCAGTTTGTGGACGTAGCTCTGGTGGCCGGTGTCCCAGACGATCCGGTCGTAGGGCGAGTCGAACACCCGGTGCAGCGCGATGGTCAGCTCGACCACGCCGAGGTTCGGACCGAGATGGCCGCCGGTCCGGGTGACGGCGTCGATCAGGAAGGCGCGGATCTCGTCGGCGAGGAGCGGGAGGTCCGCGGGCGGAATCTTCCGCAGGTCGGCCGGGGACGTGACGCCGGAGAGGAGTGACATGTGTTCACCTCACGACTCGGAGCGGTGCTGTGGTGCCCCCCTGTGGCGGAACCGCCCGGCACGGGGTACCCCGTGCCGGGCGGGGTGCGGTCAGCGACCGCGGTTGGCACCGACGGTCTCGGTGAGCGCGCGCAGCGACTCCTTGAGCGAGCCCATGGTGGCGAGGACGGCGGTCGGCTCGTAGCCGCAGTGCGCCATGCAGTTGGCGCAGCGCGCGTCCTTGCCGCGGCCGTACTTGGACCAGTCGGTCTTCTCGATCAGCTCGCGGTAGGTGGGCACGTACCCGTCGGCCATCAGGTAGCAGGGGCGCTGCCAGCCGAAGAGCGAGTAGTTGGGGATCCCCCAGGCGGTGCACTCGAAGTCGACCTTGCCCTCCAGGAAGTCCAGGAAGAGCGGGCTGTGGTTGAGGCGCCAGCGCCGCCGGTTGCCGCCGGCGAAGGTCTTGCGGAAGAGCTCCCTGGTCTGTTCGACGCCGAGGAAGTGCTCCTGGTCGGGAGCCTTCTCGTAGGCGAACGCCGGGGAGATCATCATCTCGTCGACCTTGAGGTCGTCGTTGAGGAAGTCCAGCACGTCGATGATGGTCTTCGCGGTGTCGGTGTTGAAGAAGGTGCTGTTGGTGGTGACCCTGAAGCCGCGCCGCTTGGCCTCCTTGATCGCCTCCACCGCCTCGTCGAAGGTCCCCTCCTTGGCCACCGAGGCGTCGTGCCGCTCGCGCAGCCCGTCGATGTGCACGGTGAAGGTGAAGTACGGCGAGGGGGTGAACTTGTCCAGCTTCTTGCGTAGCAGCAGCGCGTTGGTGCAGAGGAAGACGTACTTGCGACGCGCGACCAGTTGGCGGACGATCTCGTCGATCTGCGGGTGCATCAGCGGCTCACCGCCGGCGATCGAGACCATCGGGGCACCCGACTCCAGCACCGCACCGACCGCCTGGGCGACCGGCATGCGTTGCTTCAGCACACCCGCCGGGTGCTGGATCTTGCCGCACCCCTCACAGGCGAGGTTGCAGGCGAAGAGCGGCTCCAGTTCGACGATCAGCGGGAATTTGTCCCGCCGCTTGAGCTTCTGCTGCATGAGGTAGGTGCCGACCCGCACGGTTTGGCGCAACGGCATGGCCATGGCTAGCTCGCCTCCTGAGGGAGCGTCGAGGGTGTGGGGTGGTGGAGGGTTGCGGACAGCGGGCCGCCCTGCCGCGGCCGGTTCTGCTCGTACCAGTCGACCAGCGCGGGCACGGTGGCCCGCAGCGTCCGCCAGGCGCGGATGCCGGCCGGCAGGGTGCCCGGGCGCAGCAGCTCGCGCTCGGGGGTGTCGACCACCACCCGCAGGACGGCGGCGGGCAGGGCGGGGCGGATCTCCTGGAGGGCGGCGAGGACGGCGGCGGCCTCCATGTCGACGGCGAGTGCGCCCTGCAGGTGCAGGGCGCGCCGCTCCAGGCCGCGCACCACGTGGTCGGCGGTGTGGTGCACACCGGTGTGGGCCGTCAGCCCACGCGTCTTCAGCGCCCGGCTGAGGTCGGGCCCGGAGTCGACCGCGAAGAGGTTCCCTTCGGCATCGCGCACCCCGTTCGCGACGATCACGTCACCGGGTGTTGTTCCCGGGGCGACGGCGGCCCCGAATCCGGCCACCACGACGGCGCCGTAGCCGCCGGGGGCGGAGGTGAGCAGTCGTCGGACCGTGTGGGCGGCCCGGCGCCGGCCGACGCCGGTGCGGACCAGCACCGGCGGTCCGCCGGCCGCGCCGCGCCAGTCCCCGCCGCGCAGGGCCCAGACCTCGGGGCCCAGCGCGCAGAGCACCAGGAGAGGGGCGGGCTTCACCGGGCCGCCCCGATCGCCGGGCTGCCGGTGGCGCCGGTGCCCCTGGTGCCGGTGCCCTTGGTGCCGGGGGCGGCGGCGTCCCGGCCGGTGGCGGGACTGCCGTGCACGTACCGGCCGAGCGCGGTGACCGGGAAGACCAGCCGGTAGAGGTGGTAGTTGATGGAGAAGTCCCATGGGAACCCGGTGCCGGTGAACTGCGGCTCGTCCCAGGTGCCCTCGGGCAGCTGGGTGCGGACCAGCCAGTCGACCCCGCGCTCGACCGCCGGGTTGGCCCGGCCGTCCGGGCCCTCACCGGCCGCGAGCAGCGCCATCAGCGCCCACGCGGTCTGCGAGGCGGTGGAGTCGCCGCGCCCGGCCCAGCGGGCCGGATCCTCGTAGGAGCGCATGTCCTCGCCCCAGCCGCCGTCGGTGTTCTGCCGGTCCTCCAGCCAGCGGACGGCGCGGCGGATCGCCGGGTGCTCGTCCGGGACGCCGGCCGCGACCAGGGCGGGCAGCACCGAGCCGGTGCCGTAGATGTAGTTGGTGCCCCAGCGGCCGAACCAGGAGCCGTCGGCCTCCTGGTTGCGCAGCAGCCACTCCACGCCCCGGCGGGTGCGCGGGTCCTTGCCCTTGCCGACCTCGGCGAGCATCTCCACCACGTGGGCGGTGACGTCGGCGGACGGCGGGTCGACCACTTCGCCGAAGTCGCAGAACGGCAGCTTGTTCGGCAGGGTGCTGGTGTTGTCAACGTCGAACGCGCCCCAGGCGCCGTTCTTGGACTGCATGCCGAGGTTCCAGTCGACCCCGCGGTCGACCGCGCCGGCCACCTTGGCGGGGTCGGGGTGGGCGACCCGGCGCAGGGCGAGCACCACCTCGGCGGTGTCGTCGATGTCGGGGTAGGTGTCGTTCTCGAATTCGAACGCCCAGCCGCCGGGGGCGAGCGAGGGCCGCTGGACGGACCAGTCGCCGCGCCGGGTGATCTCCTCGGCCAGCATCCAGTCGACGGCCGAGACCAGTGCGGGGTGGTCGGCCGGCAGCCCGGCGTCGGCCAGCGCGACGGTGGCCAGGCAGGTGTCCCAGACCGGGGACTGGCAGGCCTCCAGCCAGCGCCGGCCGTCCTCGGTGTGCACGGTGAAGCGGTCGAAGGAGGAGAGCCCGGCCTGCATCACCGGGTGCTCCAGCTCGTAGCCCTCCAGGTGCAGGGCGATCAGGGAGTAGACGGCGGGCGGCTGGATGCCGCCCCAGCAGCCGTCCGCCTCCTGTCGCTCGACGATCCAGCGGCAGGCCTGCGAGAGGGCGAGCCGGCGCAGTGGGCGCAGCGCCCGGCGGTGGTAGGCGTGCAACACCTTGTCCAGGCGTTCGAAGACGCCGTCCCAGGTGGTGGCGGGGGAGAGCGGGCGCTCGGGGAAGGGGTGCTCCGGGTCGGTGTGCAGCTCGGTCAGCGGGAACGGCGCGGTCCGCACCGGGCGGTGGGCCGAGACGATGGTGAGCGGCACGATGGTCTGCCGGGCCCAGCAGCCGAAGGCGTAGATGTTCAGCGGGAGCCACTTGGGCAGGAAGATGATCTCCGGTGGCATCTCGGGCAGCCGTGCCCAGGGCCACCAACCGAAGAGCGCGAGCCAGATCCGGGTGAAGACCCGGGCGGCCGCGATGCCACCGGCGGACCGGACGTAGCGGGCGGCGGCGAGCATGTGCGGGGCGGCGGGGTCGTCACCGGCGAGCTTGAGGGCGACGTAGGCCTCGACCGTGGTGGAGAGCTCGGCCGGTCCGCCGTGGAAGGTGGACCAGGTGCCGTCCTCCCGTTGCTGGGAGCGGATCCACTCGGCGGTGGCCTTGGTCTGTTCCTCCGTCCGGATCCCGAGGAACTGCCGGAGCAGTAAATCCTCGGCGTCCATGGTGACGTTGGTCTCCAGGTCGCCCTTCCACCAGCCCTCGGAGCTCTGCAGCGAGAGCAGGTGGGTGGTGGCGCGGGCCAGTGCCTCCTCGGCCGAGACCGGGCCGTCCTGCTCCTGGTCGGGCTGGTCGGCCCCGGGCCCCGCGGGCTGCCACCGCCCGGCGCTCAGCAGCGCCGGGGGGCGGTCGCCCACCGCGACCGGCTCGGAATCGTACTCAGGGTCGAGCCGGCCGTCCGCGGTTGCTGTCAACGTAACGTCACCTCTCTCGTACCACCACGAATTCGGCGAGTGCGACGAAGTGCTCGCGCACCACATCGGGCATGGGCACCTCGTCCAGGGCGGCGAGGGCAGTCGTGTGCTGGCGGCGGGCCTCCTCCTGGGTCCAGGCGCGGCCGCCGGCCTCCTCGATCAACGCGGCGCGGGCGGCGAGTTCGGGCTCGCTCTCCTCGCCGCGCCGCGACGGGTCGGCCAGCTGTCCGGCGAGCCGGCGCGAGGCCGGGCCGCCCTCGGCGAGCGCCGCGGCGACCGGCAGGGACTTCTTGCGCTGGCGGAGGTCCCCCCAGTGCGGCTTGCCGGTGACCTCGGTGGCCCCCCAGATGCCGAGCAGGTCGTCCACCGCCTGGAAGGCGAGGCCCAGGTGGTGGCCGTAGCGCTGGAGGGCGTCCGAGACCCGGTCGTCGGCGCCGGCCAGGACGGCGCCGATCGCGGAGGCCGCGGCGAGCAGGGCGGCGGTCTTGCCACCCTCCATCTCCAGGCACTCGGCGACGGTGACGGTGTCCCTCTGTTCGAAGGCGACGTCCATGGCCTGGCCGTCGATGAGCCGGCGGGTGGCGGTGGTAAGCAGGCGGACGGCGCGCGCGGCGTCGGTGGCGCTCGCGCCACCGACGGTGGCAGCGTCGAGCAGCACCTCCGTACCGAGCGTCGCCAGGGCGTCACCCACCAGGATCGCCTGGGCCGGTCCGAAGACCGTCCAGGCGGTGGCCCGGTGCCGTCTGGTCTCGTCACCGTCCATCAGATCATCATGGAGCAGGGAGAAGTTGTGCACCAGTTCAACGGCCACCCCACCGGGCACACCGGCCTCCGCCGGGGCGCCGACGGCCTGGGCCGAGAGCAGGGCGAGGGCCGGGCGGACGGCCTTGCCGCCGTCCCCCGCGGACGGCGTGCCGTCCCGGTCGATCCAGCCGAAGTGGTAGGCCGCGACGGTGTCCATCGGTGCGGCCAGACGGGCGACGGCGGCCTGCAGCGGCGGGGTGCAGAGCGTGCGGCTCCGGGCGAGCAGCTCCGGCACCGAGACCGGTTCGGCGTGCGCCGTGCCTCCGACGGCAGTGCCGGTGCGTGACTCCACGTGCGTTCCCTCTCCCTGGTGGTGCCGGGCCGCACGGGACGGCCGGGCGCTTGCGATGTCGATGAGACCGGTGCGGCCGGCGGTGCGGCCGCCGGATCTCGCGGGGTCGCCGGGGCCGGCGGTGGGGCCCTGCGTCACCTGGGCCACCTCCCGTCGCCCCGGTCCACCGGGAGCCGGGTGCCGGCGCCGGCGAGCGCCGCGTCGGCCGCGGCGTGGCCGCTGCGAACGGCGCCTTCCATGGTCGCGGGCCACCCGGTGGCCGTCCACGCGCCGGCCAGCAGCAGGCCCGGGACGTTCGTCCGGGCCGGCGGGCGCACCGCGGCCGTGCCCGGGGCCGGGTCGAAGGTGGCGGTGCGCTCGCGGGTGACGAAGAAGTCCAGCACCTCGGCGCCGCCGGCGGCGGGGAGCAGGCGGGCCAGCTCCGGCAGGTAGCGGCGGCGCAGTTCGGCGACCGGCAGGTCGATCTCGTCCTGGACGGCGGACTGGGAGAGCGCCAGGTACTGGGCACCGGGGTGGGCCCGGCCCAGCTCGGTGCCGGCCAGCCCGGAGTGCGCGGTGCGGTCGAAGACCCACTGCACCGGCGAACCGAGCGCGGCGAAGAACGGGCGGCGCAGCACCTTGCGGTCGTAGACCACGTGCACGTTGAGGATCGGTGCGGTGCCGAAGCCGGCCAGCCGCTGCTGGGCGTCGACGGCGTCGGGCGGCAGCAGGGCGGCCGCGGTGTCCTGGGCGCCGGCCAGCACCACCGTGTCGGCGGTCAGCAGCTCGCCGCTCTCCAGCCGGACGGCGTGCTGCGGTGCGGAGGGCTTGAGCTCGCTCGCACGGGCGCGCAGCAGTACCTTCACGCCGGCGCGCTCCAGCTCGGCGAGCGCCCGGTCGTGGTGGATCACGCCGAGCGGGACGGCGGCCATGCCGATGTCGGAGGCGCCGGGGTCGGAGAGCAGGCCGGTCTTGAAGACCATCGCGGCCAGCGCCAGCGACACCTGGTCGGCCCGGGCGTTCAGGGTGGCCACGCCGACGAGGTCCCAGAGGGCGGCGAGGGTGCGCTCGTTCTGGCCGTTGCGGCGCAGCCAGTCACCGAAGGAGAGCGCGTCCAGCGCCGGGTCGGCGAGGTCGAGGCCCTGCAGGGCGACCGCGCCGCGGACCACCCGGGCGCGGTCGGCCGGGCCCAGGTGCGGGTAGCGGGCCAGGCTGGCGGCCAGGTGCAGCGGGACGGGCAGGCCCGCCCGACGGAGCCGGCCGAGCGTGCGCACCGGCGCGTCGGCGGGCCCGGCGACGCCGAGCACCGGGACGTCCAGCCGGTCCTGGAGGTGGACCAGCCGGCTCGCGCCGAGCCGGTCGAGCAGGCCCCGGTAGGCCGTGCAGCAGCGCAGGTAGACGTGCTGGCCGTTGTCGACGGTCAGCTCGCCGCGCTGGAACGAGAAGGCCAGGCCGCCCAGCCGGGGGCGGCCCTCGACCAGGGTGACCCGGTGGTCGGCCTCGGCCAGCCGCAGTGCGGTGGTGATGCCCGCGAGGCCGCCGCCGACCACGACGGCGGCCGGGCGCGCGGCATCGGCTCGCCCGGTCATCGGCCCTCCCCCTCGCATTCGGCGCCCGACCCGGTCCTGGCCGGGGCGCTCGTGGTCAACACGGTCGTGCCCAACACGGTGGTCAACACGGCTCTACCCATAAGTGATTCCCCGCTGACACAGCGTGACAGAACTGCGGCGAGAATCAAGAACGCCCCCCGGCGAGCCCGGAAAGCGCCACGTACGCCTTCTCCCAACCCGGCAGCGAGACCCGACCGCGCAGCACCGACTCCGGATCGGCCGCGATCCGGCCGAGCAGCCGGTGGTAGATGCCGGCCATCGCCGCGGTGCAGGCCCGGCTGCGACGGTCGAGCATCGGCAGCAGCCGCAGGCCCTCCTCGAAGGCGGCCTGGGCCCGGGCCGCCTCGAAGGCCACCAGACCGGTGAAGTCCGCGCCGACCGGCGGCCTGGGCAGCGCGAAGCCCTGCTCGCAGCCGAACCGGGCGAGGTCCTCGGCGGGCAGGTAGGTGCGGCCGTTGAGGGCGTCCTCGCGCAGGTCGCGCAGGATGTTGGTGAGCTGGAGCGCCAGACCCAGGGTGTCGGCGTACTGCGCCCCGCGCTCGGGGTCGTCGCAGCCGTACACGCCGAGCGAGAGCCGGCCGATCGCGCCGGCGACGCAGCGGCAGTAGACCTGGAGCTCCTCGTACGTCTGGTACTCGGCACCCTTGAGGTCCATCTCGACGCCGTCGATCAGTTCGTCGAAGCCGCCGAGCGGAATCGGGAAGCGCCGGGAGGCGTCCGCCAGGGCGACCTTGATCGGGTCGGTGTCGTCCTCCGCGACCGCGCCGGCCCGGATCTCGTCCAGCAGCTCGCGCGTGCGCAGCAGTGCCTCGGCCTTGCGATCGGCGGGAAGCTCGCCGTCGCCGATGTCGTCGACCCGCCGCGCCAGGGCGTACAGGGCCGACATGGCCAGCCGCTTCGGCTCCGGCAGCAGGCGGATGCCGTAGCTGAAGTTGCGGGCCTGCAGTCCGGTGACTGCCTCGCAGTACCGGTACGCCGCCATGACCTGCGCCGACGCCAGTGGTGATGCCGCCACTCGGGCGTTCACCTTCCCTTCGCGAAGATGGCCGCCGCCCTCGCTGCGAGGCGGCGCTTGTCCGGCTTCGTCCGCTGGGCGAGTACGTCGTACCCGGCGTCCTCGATGGCCGCCAGGGCCGCGTACCCGCCGGCGGTGAATCCCGCCAGGAGCAGTCGAAGCCTCCCCCGAACCGTACCTACCAATGGCGCGCCGCGGTCCAGCAGGGTGCGGGCCCGTTCGACCTCGTGGGCGACCAGCTCGCGCACCGGACCGCTCGCGACCGGGGCGCCGAGCTCGGCCTCGGTGACGCCGAAGCGGGCCAGGTCCTCGGCCGGGAGGTAGATCCGGCCCCGGGCGAGGTCCTCGGCGACGTCCTGGATGTGCTCGACCACCTGGAGGCCGCTGCAGACCGCGTCGGAGAGCTCGATCCGCTCGGGGGTGGCGAAGCCCGCGATGGCCAGCACCAGGCGGCCGACCGGGTCGGCGGAGAGCGTGCAGTAGCCCATCAGGTCCTGGTAGGTGGCGTAGCGGGCGGTGGTCTGGTCCACCCGGTTGGCCTCGATCAGACGGCGGAAGGGCTCCGGGGTCAGCGCGTGCCGGTCGACCAGGGGGACGAGGCCGCGCATCAGCGGGTGGCGGGGGGCCTCGGCGGCCCCGGGGTGCAGGGCGGTCTCGAAGACGCGGTCGAGGTCCCGCTCCAGCCCGTCGAGCAGCGCGAGCCGGAAGGCGACCTCCGCCGGACCCGGCGGACCGGGCTGGGCCGAAGGAGTGACCGGCGGCGGCTCGGCCACGCCGAGCAGCCGGGCGGCGCCGGCCGGATCGGCCAGGTCGCCGTCGCCGGAGTCGTCCACCAGTCGGGCGAATCCGTAGACCGCCATCAGGTCGTCGCGCCAGGCGGCGGGCAGGAAGAACGGAGCGACCGGGAAGTTCTCCGCGCTCGCCTTGTCCAGCGTCACTCCCGCTGAACGGTCCACCGTCCCGTCACCGGGCCGGGACTCACCACTGGGCTGGGCCGAAGCCGACACTGCTGTCACTCCCCCGTTCTACACCGCTCGGTACGACCGGCCCGAGTCGGACACGCGTCCGATCCCGGGGGTCACGTCCGACACACCACCCCCGCGCCTTACAGCCTGACACCACCGGCCGCGCCGGAGAAGGGTGCCCCACCCGGCGCGCGGGGCGCTCACCCGCCCAGCGGCGGGCCACCCGGGGTACGGCGGGCCACCCGGGGTACGGCGGGGTGTCCGCGGGGCCGGACCGCGGGGTGCCTGCCGGGCCGAACGACGGAGGGCCGGTGGCCGGGCTGCCCCGGCCACCGGCCCTCCGTACGGGCCCTGCGGCGTTACGGCCGATCGCCGCGCTCGTAGCGGCTCACGACCTCCTCGGTCGGGCCGTCCATCACCAGCTCGCCGGCCTCGATCCAGATGGTCCGCTCGCAGACCTCACGGATCGAGCTGTTGTCGTGGCTGACCAGGAAGACCGTACCGGCGGAGCCGCGCAGCTCGTCGATCCGCTTCTTGCTGCGCTGCTGGAACGCCTGGTCGCCGGTGGCCAGCGCCTCGTCGATCAGCAGCACGTCGTGGGTCTTCGCCGCCGCGATGGAGAACCGCAGCCGGGCCCCCATGCCGGAGGAGTAGGTGCGCATCGGCAGCGAGATGAAGTCGCCCTTGTCGTTGATGCCCGAGAACTCGACGATGTCGTTGTAGCGCTCGCGCACCTGGGCCGGGGTCATCCCCATCGCCAGGCAGCCGAGGACGACGTTGCGCTCGCCGGTGAGCTCGTTCATCAGCGCCGCGTTGACGCCCAGCAGCGAGGGCTGGCCGTTGGTGTAGATGCCGCCCTTCTCGGTCGGCAGCAGGCCCGCGATGGCGGCCAGCATGGTCGACTTGCCGGAGCCGTTGGAGCCGATCAGACCGATCGCCTCGCCCTTGTACGCGGTGAAGCTGATCCCGCGCACCGCGTGCACCTCGCGCACGCCGGCGGAGCGCTTGCGGCTGAGGATGCGGCTGACGGCGGAGGTGGCGCTGCCCTTGCCGGAGCCGGCACCGTGCACCCGGTAGACGATGTGCACGTCGTCGACGACGACGGTGGGCTCGCGGGCGACGTCGGCGTCCCGCACGGTCAGGCCCTTTCGCAGGTCGGTGTCAGCCACGGCCGTACTCCTCCTCGGCCTTCCAGAAGAAGACGTATCCGATCACGAACATCCCGACCGCCCAGGCGATGCCGTACGTCCACTGGTGCGGCGGGAATTCCTGGTGCTGGGGGACGTGCTTGTTGTAGATCACCGGCGCGAAGGCGTGCCGGAGCAGGTCCATGTAGACCGAGGCCGGGTTGAACTGCATCACCTTCTGCCAGAACTCCGGCCAGGTGCTGATCTTGTCCTGGATGCTGAACATCACGCCGGAGAGGAACATCCAGGCGCGCATGGCGAACGGGATCAGCTGGGAGATGTCGCTGGTCTTGGCACCGATCCGGGCCATCACCAGGGCCACACCGGTGTTGAACATCGACTGCAGCAGCAGGGCCGGGACCACCGCGAGCCAGGTCCGGCCCGGCTCGATCCCGCTGGCCAGCACGACACCGACCAGCACGACCATCGAGATCAGCAGCTGCTGGAGCTGGATCACGGTGAAGGCGATCGGCAGCGAGGCCCGGGGGAAGTGCAGCGCGCGGATCAGCCCGAGGTTGTCGGAGATCGCCCGGGTGCCGGACTGCACCGCGTTCTGGGTGAACTGGAAGACGAAGACACCGATGCAGAGCCACGCGGTGTAGGTGCCGTCCGGGAAGCCGTCCTTGCTCTTCAGGATCACACCGAAGACCAGGTAGAACACCGCGCAGTTCAGCAGCGGGGTCACGACCTGCCAGAGCTGGCCGAGCTTGGCGTCGGTGTACTGGGCCACCAGGCGGGCGGTGGCGAAAGCCCAGATGAAGTGCCGCCGGGCCCACAGCTGCTTGGAGTAGGCGACCAGGCCGGGCCGTCTGCCGCTGACCGCGAGACCGTACTTGTCCGCAAGCTGCTTGGGGGTCAGGCCCGCGTCCGCCCCCCTCGGGGCCGAGAGGCTGACGGGTTCACTCACTGTCGACACATTCGTCCTTCGCGCGGGATCGGATCGGGGCGGGCCGGTCGGCGGGGGTCCGCCGGCCTTGCGCCGAGGGGGATCCACTCGGATCACGGGGGTCCGGCCGGTGCGTGGTCACCGGCCATGGCGATCGGACGACCGTACGACGTCTGAACCGCACGGTTCAAATCACCGTAGGGTCGCCCGACCATACGATCAGATGACTGGCGGTCGACCCAGCCTGGTCAGGCGCCAAACGGTACGCCATCGCATGGGCCGCCGCGCACCGCAGGGTTCGCGCCAGCCCGCCCGGAACCCGCCCCACCAGGCCTTCAGCGCCTCCGGGGAGGGGCGGCGGGCCAGGGTCAGCAGGAACCAGGTTCCCAGGTAGAGAGGCACGAACAGGGCCGGAAGGTTCCGTCGGGCGAGCCACACCCTGTTGCGGGCCACGTTGTGGAAGTACGAGGCGTGCCGGGCGGGCGAGGTGGTCGGGTGGTGCAGCACCACGTCGGCCCGGTAGTCGATGGCCCAGCCGGCGTCCAGCGCACGCCACGCGAGGTCGGTCTCCTCGTGCGCGTAGAAGAACTCGGCGGGCAGCTGGCCGGCCTGTTCGAACACCGTGCAGCGCACGGCGCTCGCGCCGCCCAGGAACGTGGTCACCCGGGAGGAGCGCAGCGGGTCGCTGGCGCGCAGCCGGGGGACGTGCCGGCGCTGGGTGACGCCGGTGTCGGGGTCGGCGATCCGGAAGCTGACGATGCCCAGCTCCGGATCGGCGGTGAAGGCCTCGCGCAGCAGCCGGGCCGAGTCGGTGCCCGGCAGCCGGCCGTCGTCGTCCAGGAAGAGGACGGCGTCGACCTCCCGACCGTCCTTGCCGAACAGCTCGATGCCGACGTTGCGGCCGCCCGGGATGCCGAGGTTCTCCGGCAGCTCGACGCTGCGCACGTCCGCCGGCAGCGGCGGCAGCGGGGCGCCGTTGGCGACCACGGCCAGCTCGACGGCCGGACCCTCCTGGGCCCGGACCGACTCGATCAGGGCGTTCAGCTCGGCCGGACGGTTGCCCATGGTGATGATGACCGCGCCGAGCCGGAAGGTGTCGGTGGTCGTGCCCACGGCGCTCACCGGAGCCTGCTGGACAGCACGATGCTCAGCAGGTGCAGCACGGTCTGCAGCATGGCGATCGCCGCCAGGACGACCACCGCGAGCCGGGTGAAGAACAGCCCCCCGTGCACGGCGTCCGCGACGCCCGCGGCGAGGATGAGCAGCGAGGCCTCGACCGCGCCCACCAGGCGGTGGAACTTGAGGAAGGAGGCCGCCCGGCGGGCCTTGGCGACGCCGGACGAGCGCGGCACCGAGGCGCTGTCCTCGACCGCCGTCAGGCCGCTGCGGGCCCGGGCCACGTCCACCAGGTCCGTCTCGGACTTGATCAGGATGGCGCCGAGCGCGGCCAGCGTGCCGAGGAAGGCCCACTCCCAGTGCGCGGTGTCGCCGGTCCGGTGGAGGAGGTCGCAGCCGCGCAGACCGAGACCGGTCAGCAGGGCCGCCTCGGACATGTAGTGGCCGACCCGGTCCAGGTAGACGCCGGTCAGCGAGGTCTGCCGGCGCCAGCGGGCCACCTCGCCGTCCACGCAGTCCAGCAGCAGGTAGACCTGGATGAGCAGGGCGCCGAGGACCGCGCCGGTGAGGCCCGGGACGATCAGCGCGGCGCCGGCCAGGATGCCGGTGACCATCATCAGATAGGTCAGGCCGTTGGGCGTGATCGCCGTCACGGTGGAGAGCACGCGGGTGATCCGCAGCGAGATCCGCCGCATGTAGAGGCGGCCGGCCCAGTGCTCCGCGCTGCGGCGCTGGAGCATGCCCTCCGGGTGGATCACCGCGCGCAGCTCCTCGACGGAGGGGCGGCGGGTCAGATCCACCGGGGCCGGGGTCGGAGCCTTCGTGGCGGGGTCAGCAGTTGACGGCTTGGACATAGTCGGCGTACGCGTCCCTGATCGCTGAGGGGGAGAGGTCGAGGTGCTCAAGAATGGTGAAGCGGCCCGGCCGGGTGTTTGGAGCGTAGTGCACCGCTTCGGTGAACTCCGCCTCGGTGAAGCCGATCTGAGCCGCGGTCACCGGCAGGCCGTGGCACGCCAGGCGCTCCACGATCAGACCGGTCAGCTCGCGCTCGCCCCGCAGGAAGCTGGCGAAGGCGGCCCCGAGGCCGACCTGTTCGCCGTGCTGGGCGGATCGCTTGGGGTACAGCACGTCCAGGGCGTGCGAGATCTCGTGGCAGGCGCCCGACGACGGCCGGGTGCTGCCAGCGATGTTCATCGCGATGCCGGACAGTACCAGGGCCTCCGCGAGCGCCGTGAGGAGGTCCTGATCCTGAAGGTTTCCTGGGTGCCGCAGCAGGTTCTCGCCGGCCGAGCGGGCCATCGCCACGGCCAGTCCGTCCACCGGCTCGCCGGTCTCGGCCTGGGAGAGCTCCCAGTCCGCGCAGGCCGAGATGTTGGAGATGACGTCGCCGATGCCCGCCGCCACGAAGCGCGGCGGGGCCTGCCGGATCACGTCGAGGTCGACCACGATGCCGATCGGACTCGGCACCCCGTAGGAGCCCCGGCCGGCGTCGTTGTCGAGGGTGGAGACGGGTGAGCAGATGCCGTCGTGGGCGAGGTTGGTGGCGACCGCGACCAGCGGCAGGCCGACCCGGGCCGCCGCGTACTTGGCGGCGTCGATGATCTTACCGCCGCCGAGGCCGACGATCGCGTCGTAGTGGCCGCCGCGCATCGCGTCCGCCAGGCGCACCGCGCTGTCGAGGCTGCCGTCGTCGACGTTGTACCAGTCGGCCCCCGGCAGGGCCGGCTCCAGCCGCTCGCGCAGCACCGCCCCCGAGCCGTTGCTGATCGCCACCGCGATCCGGCCCGAGGCGGAGAGCCGCTGGTCGGCGAGGATGCCGCCGAGCGCGTCCAGCGCCCCCGAGCGGATCTCGACGAAGACCGGCGACGGCACCAGGCGCGTCAGTACTGGCACGCGATCTCCCGGGCCTTGGCCAGGTCGTCGTGGTTGTCGACCTCTACCCAGGACACCTCGCCGATCGGCTGCACGTCGATCCGCAGGCCGCGGTCCACCATCTCCTGGTAGCCGTCCTCGTAGTACAGCTGGGGGTCGCGCTCGTAGGTGGCGCGCAGCGCGTCGGTGAGGTCGGCGGCGGCGGAGGGGTTGATCACGGTGAGGCCGATGTACTCGCCGGTCGCCTCGGCCGGCTCCATCAGCTTGGTGATGCGCCGCATGCCGGTGGCCGGGTCGACGACGACCTTCATCTCCTCGTCGGCGAGCTTCTTCACCGTGTCGAGGGCGAGCAGGATGCCGGGGGCGCGGCCCTGCTCGGTGAGGCGCAGGTTGCCCTCCAGCATGGTCCGCTGGACGGAGGCCGGGTGGACGGTGTCGCCGTTGGCCAGCAGCAGGCCCTCGCCGAACAGCTCGCGGGCGCACCAGAGCGAGTAGGCATTGTTCCACTCCTCGGCCTTGTCGTTCTCGACCAGGGTGAGCTTCACACCGTACTTCTGTTCCAAGGCCGCCTTGCGGTCCTGGACCGCCTCCTTGCGGTAGCCGACGACGATCGCCGCCTCGCGCAGGCCGACCTCGGCGAAGTTGCCGAGGGTGAGGTCCAGGACGGTCCGCTCCCCGTCGACCGGCACCAGCGCCTTCGGCAGGGTGTCGGTGTACGGGCGCAGCCGGCGGCCGGCGCCGGCTGCCAGAACGAGGCCGATCATGCGGGGTCTCCTGATCCGTCGTGCTGTGCTGGTCCGTCGGGCCGAGCGCTGCCGCCGGCCGTCGGGCGGTGCGCTGCCGCAAGCCGTCGGACCGTGCGCCGCCGCAGGCCGTCGGGGTGGCGCGCCGATGCCGGCGAGGATGCGGGCACCGCGTCGTATGTGATGGTAGGCGACCGCGGCGACCAGCCGGAACGCGGCCGGGGGGCCGGGCGGGCACCGGGCCGGGCCACCGTGAAGGAGGGGTGCCGTCGACGTGTCCGTTCGCCGTCCGCGCCCACCCGAATCGAACGCCAGCCGAACGCATCCCGAACGCCCCTGCTAATCCGGCGCCCATTCCGATGTCAGGAATGGTGCGGGAACGGTCATGATCCGCCCTGTTGTGTGTGGGACGCCTGCGGACCGCCACCCGTACGGCAGACTGGGGCACGACGCCACCGGTGCTCCCATTTGCCCCCGAAAGAGGCCTCATGCCCCAGAGTCTGCCGACCAACCCGACGCATTTCACCTCGGAGATCGACACCGGTCTCGACGTGGAGACCGACGTGACGGCCGACCCCCGAGCCGCGTCCGGGGGGCCCGCGGGCGCCGAGATCCTGCTGGAGCTCGTCGACGACGAGGGCGTCACCGTCGGCACCGCCGAGAAGCTCTGGGCCCACCAGCAGCCGGGCCGGCTGCACCGGGCGTTCTCGGTGTTCCTCTTCGACCGCCAGGGCCGGCTCCTGCTCCAGCGCCGCGCGCTGGGCAAGTACCACTCCCCCGGCGTCTGGTCGAACACCTGCTGTGGCCACCCGTACCCCGACGAGCCGCCGTTCGTCGCCGCCGCCCGGCGCACCGCCGAGGAGCTGGGCGTCGCACCGGCGCTCCTCTGCGAGGCCGGCACCGTCCGGTACGACCTGCCGGACGAGGCCTCCGGCCTGATCGAGCGGGAGTGGAACCACCTGTTCGTCGGCCTGGTCACCGCCCCGGTCGAGCCGAATCCCGACGAGGTGGACGACTTCGCCTTCGTGTCCGCGCAGGAGCTGCGCGAGCTCCAGGAGGAGCGCCCGTTCTCGGTCTGGTTCACGACCGTCTTCGAGGCCGCGCTGCCCGGCATCCGCGAGATCGCCGGCCGGGACTGGTAGGTCCGCCCGCTACCGCGCTTCCTCCCGGGGGACGGGCAGCGAGGCCCAGACCACCTTGCCGCCCTCCCCCGTCCGCTCCACGTCGCAGACACCGCCCGCCTGCAGCGTGATGCTCTTCACCAGCAGCAGCCCCCGCCCACCGGTCCGCCCCGCGTCGCTCTCCAGGGCCTTCGGCCGGTACGGGTCGCCGTCCTCGACCGACACCCGCACCCAGTCCGACCCGACCGTGAGTTCGGTGATCACCTCGGGCGACAGCTCGGCGGCGTGCGTCACGGCGTTGCCCACCAGCTCGGAGACGATCAGCAGCAGGTCGTCCACCAGCTCCTGGTAGCGCACCCCCGCCATCCCCTGCGCCAGCAGCCGGTCCCGCACCGCGTGCCTGGTCCGCGGCACCGAGGCCTCCACCGCCGGCACCGGAAACCGCCACACCCCTTCGACCGGTCCGGTCCGCACCCGTCCGGGACCGGCCGCCGATCGCGTGGCGACCACCGGCCCCGACCCCGGGCCCGCACGTCCGGGCCCGTTCTCCGCACGTCCGGACCTGTTCTCCGCACGTCTCGGCTCGGCCTCCGCCGCCCCGCTGATCTGCTCCACGTCCAGCCGCCCTTCGTCCGCGACCCCTGGAATCAGGCGTTCCGCTCATGGCGCCCTCGGTGCACAGAGGCTAGGAGAGGAGCCCCTGACGCGGCCGCACCGTCGACAACTTGCCCGTGTCGGACCACTCCCGCCCGTTCCTGACCGCACGCGACTCCCAGTCCGACCGCTTCCCGCCCCTGATCCACCGCTTCGCTCATCCCTGCGACCCGTTCCTGCCACCCCGGTGGTCCCCGCCGGGGAAACGCAGGTGAGAAGCACTCCAGAACCCTGGTAATGTTCTCTCTGTCGCCGAGGGGGCGAGCAGAAAGCCCCCGAAGCACACACCCGGTCCGGGTGGCGGAATGGCAGACGCGCTAGCTTGAGGTGCTAGTGCCCTTTATCGGGCGTGGGGGTTCAAGTCCCCCCTCGGACACAGAACAATTCCCCGTGGGAACTCGAAAGAGTTTCTGCGGGGAATTTCTTTTTGCCCGGGGTCCGCCGGGCTCTGGCGTGCCGGCCTGGTTCTGGTGGGCCGGGTTCTGGCGGCCGGGTTCTGGTGGGCCGGGGCCTCGGGTTTCGGCGCGTCGGGGGCAGGTCGGGCCTGCCGCACGGATTGCGGGCCGGGGTGGGAACGCGTGGGGCCCGGTGGTGAGTGGCACGCCCGTTCGTGTCCGATCATCGGACACGAGATGGCAACAATCGGATGATCTGAGCTTCATCTGAGGTTTTCGTCCTATTTCGCACCATAGTCTGCTGTGCGTTTGTCCGGAACCCCAGGAGACAGAGGACCGATACGTTGAGCGCGCCTGAGCCGACGACGGCTTCCCATCAGCACTACCGCCGCTCGCTCGGCACCATCAGCCTCACGGCCGTGGGGCTGGGCTCGATCATCGGATCCGGCTGGCTCTTCGGAGCCGAGCGTGCCGCACGGCTCGCCGGGCCGGCCTCGATCGTCGCCTGGGTGATCGGCGCCGCGGTCGCGCTCACCATCGCCCTGACCTACAGCGAGCTCGGGTCGATGTTCCCCAAGGCCGGCGGCATGGTGCGGTACGGGCAGTACTCCCACGGCTCGCTCGCCGGGTACCTGGCGGCCTGGGCCAACTGGATCGCCATCGTCTCGGTGATCCCGGGCGAGGCCACGGCCTCGGTGCAGTACATGAGCTCCTGGCACTTCGGCTGGGCGAAGGACCTCTTCGACGGAGAGGAACTCTCGACCAGCGGGGTCGCCGTGGCGAGCGTGCTCCTGGTCGGCTACTTCGCGCTGAACTGGTTCGCGATCACGCTGTTCGCCAAGACCAACACCGCGATCACGGTGTTCAAGGTGGTCGTCCCGACGCTGACGGCGGGCGCTCTACTGCTGGCCCACTTCGACACCGCCCACTTCACCGACCACGGCGGCTTCGCGCCGAACGGCTGGAGCGCGGTGTTCACGGCCGTCGCCGTCTCCGGCATCGTCTGGGCGTTCAACGGGTTCCAGTCCCCGCTGAACCTGGCGGGCGAGGCGCGCGACCCCGGCAAGTCGCTGCCCAAGGCGGTGATCGGCTCGATCCTGATCGCCCTGGTGATCTACGTCGCGCTGCAGGTGGCCTTCCTGGGCGCCGTCCCGACGGCGGACCTGAGCAACGGCTGGAGCGGGCTCGGCTACACCTCCCCGCTGGCCGACCTGTCGATCGCCTGGGGCCTCAACTGGCTCGCCCTGCTGCTGTACGCGGACGCCTTCGTCTCCCCCAGCGGCACCGGCATGATCTACGCCGCCACCACCTCGCGCATGATCCACGGCGTGCAGGAGAACGGCCACCTGCCCCGGATCTTCGGCCGGGTGGACCCCAGGACCGGCATTCCGCGGCCGGCCCTGCTGCTCAACCTGCTGATCGCCTTCCTGTTCCTGGCCGTCTTCCGCGGCTGGGGCTCGCTCGCCGAGATCGTCTCGGTCGCCACCGTGATCTCGTACGTCACCGGCCCGGTCGCGGTGATGGCGCTGCGCCGCCTCGCGCCCGAGCTGCCGCGGCCCGTCCGGCTGCGCGCGATGCCGGTGATCGCCCCGGTGGCGATGGTCTTCGGCTCGCTGGTGCTCTACTGGGCCCGCTGGCCGCTGACCGGCAAGGTCATCCTGCTGATGGCCGCCGGCCTGCCGATCTGGGCCTGGTACGAGCTGCGCAAGCCGTGGGCCGAGCTCAAGCCGCACCTCAAGGCCGGCGCCTGGATGATCGCCTACCTGTTCGTGATGGCCGGCGTCTCGTGGGCCGGCAGCACTGACTTCGGCGGCCAGGGCTACCTCCCCGAGGGCTGGGACCTGCTGGTCGTCGCCGCGCTCGGGCTCGCGTTCTACCGCTGGGGCGTGGCCAGCGCCTGGGCCAACCCCTCGCTGGACGCCGTCAAGCGCGAGCTGGCCGCCGAGGCTGCCGAGACCGGGACCGCGATTGGGACCGGGACCACCCTTCCCCGGCAGGGCGCGGATCCCTCGCGGGTCTGACGGATCCTGGACGCGGCCGCACCACCACGCGGCCCAGGGGCGTGCCGAGCGCGGCGTTTCCAGCGCTGGGGCACGCCCCTGCCGCTTCTCCGCCCCTGTGGGCGCGTCCGCCGCGGCGCGGTCAACCGCGGCGGGCGCGGCGGATGGCGGCGGTCACCACCGGCGGGAGGAGGTCTCCGGCGACGCGCTTGGCCACGTTGGCCGGGCGGCGGCGCTCGGCGGCCCGGATCCGGCGGACGGAGAGGTCGACCTCGGCCTCCTGCTGCGCGCGCAACGCCTCTGCCTCCGCCTGCTCGGCCTCCCGCCGGGCCGCCTCGGCGACCAGCCGGTCGCGGTGGCGCGAGGGCCGGAACGGCTCGATGCCTTCGGAGCTGCCGCCGATCCGCACCAGCCGCCGCCCGTTCAGGGTCTCGACGGCGAGCCGGCAGCCCTCGGCCAGTCCGACCCGGTCCAGCAGGTCCTGCTGGGCGGGCTCCGGATCGCCCCAGGTTCCGTAGAACTTGCTCTCGGTCAGCACGATCGGGGTGAGGCCGTGGTTGAACACCGCCTCCCAGGTGGCCGCGGCGACGCCCGGCGTGTGCGCGGAGCGGTAGTCGTCCAGGACCACCACGCCCTGCGGCTGCAGCGCCGCCCGGGCCACCCGGAGGTCGTCCACCACGTGCTCGTACAGGTGCGAGGCGTCGATGTGGATGAAGCGGAACGCACCGGCCGGGAGGCGACCGCCGGCGAGCACCGAGGTCGGCGCCTGGATGATCTCCGGCAGCGTGTCGTGGAAGGAGAGGTAGTTCGACTCGAACGCCGTCCGGGTCAGCGACTTCCGGTAGGACAGGGACATCTCGGCGGCGTTCTCGTCGTCCGGGGCGTCCAGGTCGAACAGGTCGCAGACCGTGAAAGTCTCGCCGGGTTGCCGGTGACCGCCGATCACGATCGCGCTGCGCCCCAGGTAGGCGCCCATCTCCAGGAGGTCACCGGTGACGCCGGTCCTCTCCTGGCGGCCGAGGAACCACTCGAAGAGGTGACGGTCGTGGTCCCAGAACCAGCCGGGGACGTCATCGAGCAGGGCCGGCTCGGTGGGCCGGTGCTGCTCGGCGCTCAACGCGGCGTCGGTCACGAAGTTGCTCCTTACGCGGTACGGACGACCTGTGGGAACGATCTCCGGCGCGGACACGCGCGGCACGAGGTGCACGAGCCGGCGACGGAGGTCACCGCCCGGCATTCCGGAGCAGCCTGCGGACCGGCGTGGACGGACGCCGCTCGAACCCGCTGCCCACGGTAGCCACGCGCGCCGGAGTGCGCCGCAATCTACCGTCCGCTGTCCGGAGTTGAGGGGATGTCGCGCGGGTGTTTTCGTCCGATGCGCGATTCCGAGCACTCGGGGAGACAGCGGTCCGGGGAGGGCCGGTTCGTCCATACTGCCGCCCGCACGCCCGGTTTGTCACCATCCGGCGGAACGATCTCCGTCCCGGTGGCCGCGGCGCGGGGGCGGGGGCGGCCTGCCGGAGGGGTGCGGCGGGCGGCAGGTGGCCCGGTGGGGTGCGGTGCGGGGCGCGCTTGGCGCGGGGCGCGGGGCGTGCTTGGCGCGGGGCGCGAGCCGGCGCGCGTCAGGGGCGTGGCAGTCCGGAGGGATCCGGCTCTTGCGCCGGGCTACCCGGGCGCCCTTGACTGGCCCTTTGGCTAGCGACGCTCGTTAAGCGGACGATCGGACGAGAGGACCCCCGGTGCAGCAGGACGCGGAGCACGGCACCCAGTACGGCGACCAGTACATCGACGGCGAATGGCGGCCCTCCCTGGACGCCGGGTCGATCCCGGTACTGAATCCGGCGACCGAACAGGTGCTCGCCACCGTCCCCGCCGGCGGCACGGCCGACGTGGCCGCCGCCGTGGCCGCCGCCCGCCGGGCGGCCCGGAGTTGGGCCGCCACCTCGCGCGAGGACCGGCTGGCGCTGCTCACCCGGCTGCGGGACGGCCTGGCCGGGTGCCAGGAGGAGATAGCCGCCACCGTGGTCGCCGAGTTGGGTGCGCCCATCGGCTTCGCGACCGCCGTGCACGCCGGCCTGCCGCTGGCCGTCGCCGGCTCGTACCTCTCGCTGCTCGCCGAGTATCCCTTCGAGGAGCGGATCGGCAACTCGGTGGTGCTCGCCGAGCCGGCCGGCGTGGTCGCGGCGATCACGCCGTGGAACTATCCACTGCACCAGATCGTGGCCAAGGTCGTGCCGGCCCTGGCCGCCGGCTGCCCGGTGGTGCTCAAGCCCGCCGAGGACGCCCCGCTGGTCGCCCGGCTGTTCGCCCGGCTGGTCCACGAGGCGGGCTTCCCCGCCGGGGTGTTCAACCTGGTGACCGGTACCGGTGCGGCGGCCGGTGCGGCACTGGTCGGGCACCCGGAGGTGGACGTGGTCTCGTTCACCGGCTCCACCACCGTCGGCCGGACCGTCGCCGAGACCGCCGGCCGGGGCATCAAGCGGGTGGCGCTGGAGCTGGGCGGCAAATCGGCCAACGTGGTGCTGCCCGGTGCCGACCTGGCCCGTGCGGTCAACGTCAACGTCGCCAACGTCTTCGCCAACTCCGGCCAGACGTGCAGTGCCTGGACCAGGCTGCTGGTGCACCAGGACCAGTACGAGGAGGCGGTGGCGCTCGCCGCGAAGGCCTCCGCCAAGTACCTCCCGGGCGACCCGACCGATCCGCAGACCCGGGTCGGGCCCGTGGTCAGCGCCCGGCAGCGGGAGCGGGTGCGCGGCTACATCACCGGCGCGCTCGCCGAGGGTGCCCGCCTGGTCGTCGGCGGCGCGGACGCCCCGGCGGGCCTGGACACCGGCTTCTACGTCCAGCCGACCGTACTCGCCGATGTCACCAACGACATGACGGTGGCTCAGGAGGAGGTCTTCGGACCGGTGCTGGCCGTCCTGGCCTACCGCGACGAGGAACACGCCGCCGAACTGGCCAACGGCACCGAGTACGGCCTGGCCGGCGGCGTCTGGGCGGCGGACACCGACACCGCCGCCGCCTTCGCCCGCCGTCTCGACGCCGGCCAGGTCGATCTCAACGGCGGCCGCTTCAACCCGCTGGCCCCGTTCGGCGGTTACAAGAACTCGGGCCTCGGCCGCGAACTGGGCCGGCACGGCCTGGCGGAGTTCCTGCAGCACAAGTCGCTGCAGTACTGAGGCGGCACGGGGGACGCCCGAGGGAGCCCGGCGGTGCCGGATCCCCTCGGGCGTCGGCTGCGCAGGTGCGTCAGACCAGGTCGACACCCGGGTAGAGGGGGAAGCCCGCGAGCAGGTCGGCGGCACGCTTGGCGACGCCCTCGCGCAGGGCGTCGTCCAGGAGGTACTGGGCCTTGGATGGAGCGCCGGCCGCGGTGGTGACGGGCGTGGTGCCGCGCAGGACGGTGTCGATCAGGGCCGCGATCTCGTCCATCTCGGCGACACCCAGGCCCCGGGTGGTCAGCGCGGGGGTGCCGAGCCGGACGCCGGAGGTGTACCAGGCGCCGTTCGGGTCCCGCGGGACGGCGTTGCGGTTGGTGACGATGCCGGAGTCCAGCAGCGCCGCCTCGGCCTGCCGGCCGGTGAGCCCGTGACCGGAGACGTCCGCGAGCACCAGGTGGTTGTCCGTACCGCCGGTGACCAGCGTGCCGCCACGGCGCAGCAGGCCCTCGGCGAGCGCCTGCGCGTTGTCGACCACGCTCCGGGCGTACGTCCGGAACTCGGGGCGGCGGGCCTCGGCGAAGGCGACCGCCTTGGCGGCCATCACGTGCGAGAGCGGGCCGCCGAGCACCAGCGGGCAGCCGCGGTCGACGTGTTCGGCCAGCTCGGCGGTGCAGAGCACCATGCCACCGCGCGGGCCGCGCAGTGACTTGTGGGTGGTGGTGGTGACGATGTGGGCGTGCGGGACGGGGTCGTGGTCGCCGGTGAGCACCTTGCCCGCGACCAGGCCGGCGAAGTGCGCCATGTCGACCATCAGGGTCGCGCCGACCTCGTCCGCGATCTCGCGCATCGTACGGAAGTTGACCAGCCGCGGGTACGCGGAGTAGCCGGCCACCAGGATCAGCGGGCGGAACTCACGGGCGGTGGCACGCAGCGCGTCGTAGTCGATCAGGCCGGTGACCGGGTCGGTACCGTAACTGCGCTGCTCGAACATCTTGCCGGAGATGTTCGGCCGGAAGCCGTGGGTGAGGTGGCCGCCGGTGTCCAGGGACATGCCGAGCATCCGCTGGTTGCCGAGCTCGCGGCGCAGCTCGGCCCAGTCCTGCTCGGTGAGGTCGTTGACGTTGCGGACCTCGGCGCGCTTCAGGGCGGGGCTCTCGACGCGCTGGGAGAGGACGGCCCAGAAGGCGGTCAGGTTGGCGTCGATGCCGGAGTGCGGCTGGACGTAGGCGTGGTCGGCGCCGAAGAGCGCGCGGGCGTGCTCGGCGGCGATCGTCTCGACGGTGTCGACGTTGCGGCAGCCGGCGTAGAAGCGGCGGCCCGCGGTGCCCTCGGCGTACTTGTCGCTGAGCCAGTTGCCCATCGCGAGCAGGACGGCCGGGGACGCGTAGTTCTCGCTGGCGATGAGCTTGAGCGAAGCGCGCTGGTCCTCGATCTCCTGGCCGATGGCCGCGGCGATCCGCGGCTCCACCTCGCGGACGACGTCGAGGGCGCTGCGGAAGGCGGTGTTGGCGGTGGCGCCGGCGGCGGTGTGCGGCGCGGCAGGGGTGACAGGGGTGGCCAAGGCGGTCTCCTCGTGACGGACGGACGAGTACGGACGGCCCAGGCGCTCGGCAACATGGCGTGCGGGTGCACGGAGCCGCTTCCCGATGGTCGATTCCATCCGTGCGCGCCAGTCGCGGCTCACCGGGATCGTATCAATGTGCCGGCGGGTGTGGCGGAGATCTCAGAATGCGGGACGGGCCGGAGCCTTTGCCCCGTTATGCCCGTTCTTCTGCAACGGCAGTATTGCCGCGGAATGAAGCCGTCACAATCCCCGAAACATTGCACCCGAACTCCGCCGGGAATGATTTGCGGAAGTCCGGTGGCGTCCGATCTGATGGCGTTCGGCAGGCCGCCGGAAAACCCCCGCAGGCCGGTCCGGAAATGCACACCAGCGCACCCTCATCCACGGGGCGGCGGAGAAATTCGGGGAGTACGCCTCTCATGGCAGCGGTCGAGACAGTCACAGAGCCCTCCGGAGCCGACGCCGACGGCCGGACGCCCACCGAGGAGGGCTCCGCCAAGAACGCCTCCGCCGGAGAGGCCGCCCCCGGAAAGGGCGGCGCCGGAAGGTCGCCGGCCGCCGCGGCGTCCCCCCAGGGCCTGCTGGGCCTGCTGGGCCGGATCCGCCGCGACCGGGTCGGCACCACCGCCCTCGCGGTCGTCCTGCTCTTCCTGCTGCTCGCGCTCGCCGCCCCGCTGATCGCCGCCCTGTACGGCAGGAACCCGGTCGAGCACTACGGCCAGAACGCACCCGGCCTGCTCAGCGACGGCGGGCTGCCGATGGCGCCGAACGGCGGGATCTCGGGCGACTTCTGGTTCGGCCTGGAGCCCGGGCTCGGCCGCGACGTCCTCACCCAGTTGCTCTACGGGATCCGCACCTCGCTGCTGATCGCCTTCGCCTCGGCCGCCGTCACCACCGCGCTCGGGGTGCTGGCCGGGGTCGCGGTGGGCTACCTCGGCGGGATCACCGACCGGCTCTTCGGCTTCCTCTCCAACGTGCTGCTGGCCTTTCCGACGCTGCTCCTGCTGCTCGCGCTCAGCCCCGTCATCCAGTCCCGGCTGGTCGATCCCGACACCGCCGAACCCGAGTGGATGCAGTTCCTGGTACTGATCCTGGTTTTCTCCGCGTTCGGCTGGATTCCGCTCGCGCTTTCCCTCCGGGCTTCCGTGCGGTCACTCCGGGAAAGGGATTTCGTGCAGTCCGCCCGGGCCGTCGGCGCGAGCGCATTCCATATCGTGTTCCGTGAACTCCTGCCGAATGTCCGGGCGCAGCTCCTGGTGCACGCGACGATGGCGGTGCCGACCTTCGTCGCCTCCGAGGCGGTGCTGTCCTTCCTCGGTGTCGGCATCAACGAGCCGGTCCCGGACTGGGGCCGGATGATCGCCCGGGGCTCCGAGGTCTTCCAGGCCGACCCGACGTACATGTTCTTCCCCGGTGTGGCGCTGCTGCTCTTCGTCCTCGCCTTCAACCTGCTCGGAGACGCCGTACGGGACGCGCTCGACCCGCGCGCCGCCCGCTGAGCACCGCCGCCCGCCGTTCGCCCCGGCCTGGCCCCGCCGTTCCCTGTGCTGCCCTGCCCTGGCCTTCCCTTCGCGACGGCCCGACCGCCGAGGGGCGGCCCTCCTTCGGGAGCCGCTCCCCCCTTTCACACCTAGCCGCCCCGCCCCGGGGCAAGGAGAGATTCGCCATGCGCTGGATCAGACCGTCCCTCGCCGTCATCGCCACCGCGGTGCTGGCGACCTCCTGCTCGGCCGGCGCCGGCTCCACCTCCGGTACCGGTACCGGTACCGGTACCGGCAAGGAATCCTCGCCGCTGACGGCCGCGCTCGGCACCGAGCAGGAGAGCGCCGGCCCGGCCCCCGCCGTCCCCGGCGCCCGCCCGGGCGGCACCGTGAACGTCTACAACACCACCGACTTCCGCCACCTCGACCCGCAGAAGGTGTACGCGGGCGCCGCGTACAACACCTCGCTGCTCTGGGGCCGCCAGCTGACCCAATACCAGGTGGTGGACGGCAAGGCCAAGCTGGTCGGCGACCTCGCCACCGACACCGGGACCTCCGCCGACGGCGGCCGCACCTGGACGTACCGGCTGAAGGAGGGCGTGGCCTGGGAGGACGGCCTGCCGATCACCTCGCAGCAGGTCAAGTACGGCATCGAGCGCTCCTTCGGCAAGGGCTACGAGGTCGGCCCGCCGTACTGGGCGCAGTGGCTCACCGGCGAGGCCGGCTACGACGACGCCCGCAAGAAGTACGGCGGCCCGCAGGACGGCGACCTCGCCGCGATCGAGACCCCGGACGACCGCACCCTCGTCCTGCACTTCCCGCAGCCGCAGGCCGACGTGCCGTACATGGCCGCGCAGTCCTCCTCCTCCCCGGTGCGCAAGGACAAGGACACCGGCACGGACTACGACCGCCTACCGTTCTCCAGCGGCCCGTACCGGATCGCCGAGCACGTCCAGAACACCCGGCTGGTGCTGGAGCGCAACCCGCATTGGAAGCCGGAGACCGACCCGATCCGCAGCCAGTACCCGGAGAAGTTCGTCTTCACCTTCGGCAAGGAGGCGCTCAACATCAACCAGGAGATCCTCTCCGGACGGGACGGCGGCGCCGACGCCACCACGGTGGCCACCCAGCTCTCCCCCGAGCTCTACCAGAGCGTCGACACCGACCCCAAGGCCAAGGAGCTGCTGGTCTCCGGCCGGCAGGGCGCCTTCGTCACCCAGCTCGTGATCAACAACGAGCGGGTGCCGGACGTCGAGGTCCGCCGGGCGCTGCACCTCGCCTACCCGCGCCAGCAGGCGCGCCAGGTCCAGGGCGGCACCCGGGTCGGCGAGCCGGCCACTACGCTCAGCTCCCCCGCACTGGTCGACTGGCAGAAGTACGACCTGTACCCGGCCAGGCCGGAGGGCGACCCGGAGGCCGCCAAACGGCAGCTCGCCAAGGCGAAGCAGCCGCCGGCCGCCCTGACCTACGCGTACGCCAACACGCCGAACGGGCAGCGGGTCGCCCAGGTGCTGGTCGAGGGCTTCGCCAAGGCCGGGATCACCATCGTGCCGAAGCCGATCGACCCCAAGGCGCTGCTGGACGAGGCGCACCGCGCCGACTCGCCGTACGACCTGTTCGAGGAGACCAGCTCGGTCGACTGGCCGACCCCGTCCACGCTGGTCCCGTTCTCCTTCGACGGCCGGGCCAACAGCGACCTCAACTCCGCCCGCTACCGCAACGCCGAGGTGGACAAGGAGATCGACCGGATCAACCAGATCGGCGAGCCGCGCGCCAAGGCCAAGGAGCTCTACGCGCTGGAGCAGACCGTGATGAAGGACGTGCCGGTGCTGCCCTTCGCCTACCCGACCGTGAACCAGCTGCGCGGCAGCAACGTCGGCGGGGCGTTCGTCCACCCGATCTACGGGTCGGTCGGCCTGGCCTGGCTCTACCTCAAGTCCTGACGTCCTGACGCCGCCGGTGGCTCGGCCCGTCCTGCGGGCCGGGCCGCCGACCCCCCTTCCGCTCCCCCGCCCGCCCCCTTCCGCCCCTCCTCCCGCTCCCCTCCCACTCCCCTTCCGCCCCTCCTCGACCCCGGACCGGCCATGCTCTCCTTCGCCCTGCGGCGGACCCTCCAGGCCCTCGCCGTCCTGGTCGCGGTCTCCGCCGCCGCCTTCGCCCTCTTCTACGCCGCCCCCGCCGACCCGGCCCGCGCGGCCTGCGGCCCGCGCTGCGACTCCGGCCAGGTCGCGTCCGTCCGCCAGAGCATGGGCCTGGACCAGCCGCTGCTCACCCAGTACACCGACTACCTGGCCGGGGTCGTCGCCGGGCGGGACATCGCCGACGTCGACGGCTCGGTCATCCACTGCGACGCGCCCTGCCTCGGCTACTCCTACCGGCTCCACCAGCCCGTCACCGAGGCCCTGGCCGACCACCTGCCGGTGACCTTCTCGCTCACCGCCGGTGCCCTCGCCGTCCTGGTACTGCTCGGCCTCGGCACCGGCTTCGTCGCCGCCCTGCGCCACGGGACCAGGACGGACCGGCTGCTCTCCGGCTTCACCCTGGTCGGTGCCAGCGTGCAGATCTACTTCCTCGGGTACGTCGCCCAGTGGGCACTGGTCTACTCGACCGGCCTGCTGCCGCTGCCCTCCTACACCCCGCCGGCCGAGGACCCGGCCGCCTGGGCGGGCGGGATGCTGCTGCCCTGGCTGGTCCTCGGCTTCGTCAACTCGGCCGTCTTCGCCCGGCTCTCGCGCTCCCAGCTGCTGGAGACGATGAACGAGGAGTACGTCCGCACCGCGCGCGGCAAGGGCCTCGGCCGGCTGCGCACCCATCTCAAGTACACCTCGCGCGGCGCCGCCGGCCCGCTGGTGCAGCTGCTCGGTCTGGAGGCCGGCGCGCTGCTCGGCGGCGCGGTGATCACCGAGACCGTGTTCGGGCTGAACGGCGTCGGCACCTTCGCCGCCGAGGCCGTCTCCGGGCAGGACCTGCCGGCCGTGGTCGGCGCCGTGCTGCTCGCCGCCTGCTTCGTGGTGCTGTTCGTCGCCCTGGCCGACCTCGCGGTGGCCTGGCTCGATCCGCGCATCCGCCTCAGCTGACCCCCTCTGGAGTGTTCCGATGACCCCCTCCACCGAAGCGGTGCTGAGCGTCCGCGACCTGTCCGTGTCCTTCGCCGACCCCCGCGGCGGCGCGCCCGTACGGGCCGTCCGCGGCCTCTCCTTCGATCTCGCCCGGGGTGAAGTCCTCGGCCTGGTCGGCGAGTCCGGCTCCGGCAAGTCCGCGACCGGCCTCGCCGTGCTCGGCCTGCACGACCCGCGCACCACCACCGTCACCGGCTCGGTCCGGCTCGGCGGCCGGGAGCTGGTCGGCGCGGACGAGGGCGTGCTGCGCGAGGTGCGCGGCGGCCGGGTCGCCCTGGTCTTCCAGGACGCGCTCACCTCGCTCAGCCCGTTCCACGGCGTGGGCGCGCAGTTGGCCGAGATGTACCGGCTGCACCACCCAGGCGCCGGCCGCGCCGAGGCCCGGCGGCGGGCCGCCGCCATGCTGGACCGGGTCGGCATCCCGGCCGCCCGGGTCCGCGACCATCCGCACCTCTTCTCCGGCGGCATGCGCCAGCGGGTGATGATCGCCATGGCGCTGATGAACGACCCGGACGTGCTGATCGCCGACGAGCCGACCACCGCGCTGGACGCCCGTGTCCAGCGGCAGGTCCTCGACCTGCTGGGCGAGTTGCAGCGCGAGCACGGCACGGCGGTGCTGCTGGTCAGCCACGACCTCGGCGTGGTGGCCGGGACGACCGACCGGACGCTGGTACTGCGCGACGGCGAACAGGTGGAGTCGGCGCCGACCCCCGAGCTGCTGGCCGCGCCGCGACAGCCCTACACCCGGGCCCTGGTGGGAGCGGCACTCACCCGGGAGACCGTACCGGGCACACCGCTGGCGACCGTCGACGACCCGTCGCCGTCCTTCTCCTTCGCGCGGCGGGTGAGCGCCGCCCCCGACCGCTGGCTGGTCGAGATCGAGGACCTCGCCGTCCACTTCCCCGGGCGGCGCGGCCTCACCGGCCGGCGCGGCGAGCCCGTCCGCGCGGTGGAGGGGGTGAGCCTGCGGATCGCCCCGGGCGAGACCCTGGGCCTGGTGGGCGAGTCCGGCTCCGGCAAGTCCACCACCTCCCGGGTCCTGGCCGGCCTGCAACCGGTGAGCGCCGGCCGGGTGCGTTACGACGGCGTCGACGCCACCACTCCCGACCGGGCACTGCGCCGCCGGCTCAGCCGCGAGATCCAGCTGGTCTTCCAGGATCCGTACGCCTCGCTCAATCCGCGCCGCACCGTCGGCCAGACCCTCGACACGCCGCTGCGGCTGCACACCGCCCTCGGCCCGGCCGAACGACGCGAGCGCTCCGCCGAGTTGCTGGCGCAGGTCGGTCTGTCGGCCGCGCACCTGGACCGCTACCCGCACGAGTTCTCCGGCGGCCAGCGCCAGCGGATCGGCATCGCCCGGGCGCTCGCCCCCGAGCCCCGGCTGATCATCGCCGACGAACCCGTCTCCGCCTTGGACGTCTCGGTCCGGGCCCAGGTGCTCAACCTGCTGATGGAGCTGCGCGAACGCCTGGGCGTCGCCTTCCTGTTCGTCTCGCACGACCTCTCCGTGGTGCGGCACTTCTGCGACCGCGTCGCGGTGATGCACGGCGGCCGGCTGGTCGAGTCCGCCGACCGCGACCGGCTGTTCACCGCCCCGCACACCGACTACACCAGAGAGTTGCTGGCCGCCGCGCACTGAGGGTGTGTCGCCGCCTGCAGGGCCGACCCGCTCCGCATACGATCGGCTACCGGCAGCGACTCCCCCCACCCCGGAGAAGGGGTTCCCGATGACCCTCGTCAGCCAGGCCGCCACACTGCTCCAGCTGTTGGGCCGGCTCCACCCCGAGGCCCTGGACGGCATCCGCCCGCACCTGCCCGTCCTCGGCCCCACCCGCCACGTCCATCTGGCCGCGCACGGCAGCGCAGAGGTCGGACTCAACCCGCAGCCGCTCCCGCCCGGCGCGACCGACCTGCGGCTGGCCGTCGCCGGAACGGTCAACGCGGTGGCCAACGCGGCCATCACCGCACGCCTGTCCGGCGGGGACCCGCGCACCATCCTCACCGAGGTCGGGGACGACTGGTGCCCGACCCCGCCGGACCGGCGCATCCCGTGGCCCGGCACTGGCCCTTCCCCTGGCCGCCCGGCGAGCCGTACCCGATCGACCCCGGCTACGCCACGCCGGCCGTCCAGGCCCAGGCCGCGCTCGCCTTCCAGGCCTACGCCGGCGGGGTCGCGGACGAGGAACTGGGCGCCGCCTTCGGCGAACTGGCGGAGCGGCTCGGCCAGGCGGCGATCGGGGCCGCGGGCTGAGCCACTGCGCCGGCGGCGGAGCGGCGGGCGGCGTCCGGGAGGACGGCGCCCCGACGGCCGGGCGGGGAGCGGGGCTTCGGTCTCAGCGAATCGTCGCGAACGCCTCGTCGATCGCCGCACAGGTCGCCTCGATGTCGTCCTCGGTCACCGCCGCCGACACGAACCAGCAGGCCAGCCCGTACGCGTTGACGTGGATGCCGCGTGCCACCAGGGCGTGCCGGAAGGCGTCGTAGCGCCCCTGATCCAGCGCGAAGGTGTCCCGGTACCGCCTGGTCGGCGCGCCGTCGGCGGAGAACACCACCTGGAACATCGCGCCGACACCCTGCACCGCGCACGGGACGCCGTGGTCCCGGGCGGCCCTGCGGACAGCGGTCATGATGCGCCGGCCGGCCGCGTCGATCCGGTCGGTGACCGCCGGATCCGCGAGCCGGGTAAGCGTCACCAGGGCGGCGGTGACGCAGAGCGGGGAGCCGTTGTACGTCCCGCCGTGCTTCACCCGGTTGGCGGCCACCTCGCCCATGACGTCGGCCCGGCCGGCGAAGGCCGCGATGGGCAGCCCGCCGCCGAGCGCCTTGGAGTAGACCGCCAGGTCGGGGACGACACCGAACAGGGCCTGCGCGCCGCCCGGGCCGGTACGGAAGCCCGTACACACCTCGTCGAAGATCAGGAGGAGTCCCCGCGCGGTGCACTCCTCGCGCAGGACCTCCAGGAAGCCCGGAGCCGGCATGGTGCAGGCGTTGTTGGCGACGATCGGCTCGCAGATCACCGCCGCGATCTCGCGCCGGTGCGCGTCCAGCACGGTGCGCAGCGCCGCGGGGTCGTTCCACGGGCAGACCAGCACGTCCGCCACCACGCCGGGCGGGATCCCCGGGGAGTGCGGCAGGGCCGCCGGCGCCTCGTAGGGGCCGGCCTCGGCGGCGGTCGGCCGGTTGGAGATCGCCAGCGTGTCCACCCAACCGTGGTAGTGCCCCTCGAACTTGAGGATCCTGGACCGCCCGGTGAAGCCACGGGCCGCCCGGACCGCCCCCTGGATCGCCTCCGAGCCCGAGTTGGCGTACCGCACCAGGTCGGCGCAGGGCACCATCCGCTGGATCTGCTCGGCCAGTTCGATCTCCGGCAGGTTGCAGGTGCCGAACATGGTGCCGGTCTGCAGGACGCCACCCAGGGCCCGGGCGAGGCCGGGGTCGGCGTGGCCGAGGACGGCACTGCCGTAGGAGATCAGGAAGTCCACGTACTCGTTGCCGTCGGCGTCCCAGACGTGCGAACCGGAGCCGCGTTCGATGTACAGGGGGTACGGGTGCGGACCGGTGGAGGTGATGCGGGAGGACGAACTGACGCCGCCGGCCAGGGACTTCCCGGCCCGGTCGAACAGGGCTCGGCTGGTGTCCGTCCGGGGCCCCACCGGTGTTCCGGCGTGAGGTGCGGCGTTGAAGGTCCGTCGAGGGGTCATCCGCTGTTCCTGTCCCAGTGGTTCGGCTGTGGTGGTACGGGCCCCGACGGCTCGGGTCCCGGTGGTGCTTGCGCGCGGCGGCCCGCGGGCGCGGCGGCGCCGTCCGGCGCCGGCACCCGCCCGGATGGGCGCCCTTGACGACCATCGCCGTTCAATCGAAAACTGATCTCTCGTCATGTTCCCGCAAGATCGAGGGAGTTGCATTCGTGGCCGCGAAGATCTCGGTGGTGACGGGGGCGGGCAGCAACGTCGGACGGGCCTGCGCGCTGGCCCTGGCGGCGGACGGCTGGTCGGTCGTCCTGGTCGGCCGGCGCAAGGACGCCCTGGAGGAGACCGCCCGGCTGGCCGGGCCGTCGCTCACGGACCGCCTGGTCCCGCTGCCCGCGGACATCACCGATCCCGCGGCCGTACGCGAGCTGTTCGCCGAGATCGCGCTGCGCTTCGGTCGGCTCGACCTCCTGTTCAACAACGCGGCCGACACCATGCCCTACATCCCGACCGAGGACGTCACCGCCGAGGACTGGGGCCGGGTGCTCGGGTCCATCGCCACCGGCAGCTTCCTCTGCGCCCAGGCCGCGTACCGGATGATGAAGGAGCAGTCGCCACGCGGCGGACGGATCATCAACAACGGCGCGCCGTCGGCCCACGCCCCCCGCCCCGACTCGATCGCGTTCACCGCCGCGAAGCACGCGGTGGCCGGTCTGACCAAGTCGCTCTCCCTGGACGGGCGCCGGTACGACATCGCCTGCGGGCAGATCGACATCGGGAACGTGACGCCCGGCGACCGGGAGCAGCCCGCCGCCCGCCAGGCCGACGGCAGCCTCCGGGTCGAACCGACCATGGACGTCCGCCATGTCGCGGAGACCGTGGTGACGATGGCGGCGCTGCCGCTCGGTGTGAACATCCCGTCGATCACGGTGATGCCGAGCGCCATGCCCTTCGTCGGCCGCGGCTAGTGCCGCACTGAGCCCGGGCCGCCTCCTGGCGCCGAATGGATCGGCAGGCCGCCGCCCTCCCACCGAATGACGACTCTGAGTGACCGCGACGGCGCCCTGTGCTGGACCGGAGCGTCGGAGGCGGCCGAGGCGCCACCCCCACCAGGCCCACCATCCGGCAGAAGTACCGGGGACGGGCGGGTAGCGTGGGTACATCAGTATCCGGGCGGGGCCCCCGAGAGCGTCACGGTGCGTCACGATGTGTCGACGCACTCCGTGCGTCCGCCGCACGGGTGCCGACTGCCCCGTCCACCCGGACGCGGCACGGACCGCTCCTAGGACACCGCGACATGCCTACCCCGACCACCGCGTACGTCAGCCGACCGGCCCTGGTCGCGGGCCCCCATGTCGTCCCGGCCGAGCGGATCCGCGACGACATCCTCGCCCGCA
Organism: Kitasatospora sp. NPDC050463; assembly: GCF_040655255.1. Classification (NCBI taxonomy): domain Bacteria; kingdom Bacillati; phylum Actinomycetota; class Actinomycetes; order Kitasatosporales; family Streptomycetaceae; genus Kitasatospora; species Kitasatospora sp. NPDC050463. Next base: position 108,744 of record NZ_JBFAJO010000014.1, on the reverse strand, counting down.
ACCCCGACTACCCGCCCCGGAAGGCCCAGACCGTGCGGATGGCCCTGAGCAACCTGCCCGGCACCCGCCGGTACTTCCAGCCGTACGAGGTCGTCACCTCGCCCGACCGCACCGCCGCCGAGCGCAAGAGCACCACCATGGCCGACCTGCTGGACGCCGCCGAGAACGCCGCCACCGAGGCGATGGCGGCCGCGGACGTGAACGCCGAGGACGTCGACTGCATCGTCGTCAGCAGCGCGACCGGCGACGGGGTGCCGGGGCTGGACGTCCTCCTCCAGCAGCGGCTCGGGCTCCGCCCCGACATCCGCCGCCGACCGATGACGCAGCTGGCCTGCGCGGGCGGCGCGCACGTGCTGATCGCCGCCCAGGAGTACCTGACCGGGAATCCCGGGGGCGTCGTCCTGGTGGTCGCCGGCGAATCCCTCTCCTCGCTCTACCAGGACTCCCAGACCTCGGTCGAGGACCAGATCTACAAGGGGCTGTGGGGGGACATGGTCGGTGCGGCCGTCGTCACCGGCGAGCGGCGCACGCCCGGGCTGCGCCTCGGCCACAGCTTCGAGTACACGATCCCGCGGACCACCGACCGGTACCGCAAGCTGACCGACGAGCGCGGCGACCACTTCGCCTCCACCCGGGCCTCGCTCCGCTCGGTCACCGACCTCGGGCCGGCCCTGCTCGGATGGCTGGACCGGCACGGCGGCCGGGAGCTCGACTTCGGTGTGCTGCATCCGGGCGGGCCCGCCATAGTCGACAGGCTGGGCACACTGCTCGGCGTGGACGAGGCCTTCCTCCGGCATTCCAAGGCGGTGCTCGCCGAGGAGGGCAACCTGGGCGGAGCGACGGTCTTCTCCGTCCTGGCCCGGACCCACCGGACGCCCCCGGCCACCGGTGCGCGCGGACTGGTCTTCGGCCTCGGCCCGGGGGTCGCGCTCAGCGCACTGCTCGTCACCTGGGCCGGTCCCGCCGACTGAGCGGGCCGGGCTGGGGCGGCAGTGCGCCGGATGGGGGCGGGCGCGCAGCTCCGAGCACCGGCCGAGCGGTGAGCGGTGACAGGATGTCGAGCGGTGATCGGTTCGCTGATCAACGACAGGAAGGCGAGCGGCGGCCGGGCCCGGGCTACGCGCTCGGCACGATCCGCTCGACCAGCGTCCCGACCAGCGCGGCTAGGCCGTCGGTACCCAACACCTCGGGGAGGGTGAGGTGTTCGACCAGTAGCCCGGTCATCGCGAGGTAGAGGACGACGACCGTCTCGCGATCGCCCGGCAGGCCCTCGCCCACGTGGTAGGCGATGTTCGCCTCCAGCTGCTCGCGGATCGTGCCGGTGAGCTCGGCGCGCAGCTCGGGCCGGCGGGTGGCCTCCAGCCGCAGTTCGAGCAGGGCCAGGTAGCCGGCCCGCTCGGCGGTGATCCGGCCCAGCAGGTCGTGCATCAGCGCGGTCACCAGGGCGCGGTCGCGCGGGGCGCGCAGCAGGTCCGCGATGACGTCCGAGTCCGGGGTGAGCCGGTGGTGGATGTGACGGGCGGTCTGATGGAGCAGGTCGTCGCGGTTGGCGAAGTAGTTGGAGGCGGTGCCGGCGGGGACGCCCGCCTGCACGTCGACCGCGCGGAAGGTGAGGCCCCGGGCGCCCTCACGGGCGAGAACGTCGATCGCGGCATCGGTGAGGGCGGTACGTCGAGCGGGGTTCTGCACCACGGTTCTGATCCTCCTTCGGAAACTCCTGGACAACCACTACAGACTGAGTACTATAGCCGGAGTGGTTGAGGGCACAGGGCCTTCGACCGACTTCCAAGGACGTGAATGCGCAAGCTCACCTACTACGTCGCTGCCACCCTCGACGGCTTCATCGCCGCCCCGGACGGCGACTTCGGTTTCTTCGACCCCTACATCCCCGGCGCCCTCCCCTTCCTGACCGGCGAGATGGGTGACGCCCTGCCCACTCCCGCCCGCGCGGCGTTCGGCCTGGCCGACGCGCCCAACGAGCGCTTCGACACCGTGCTGATGGGCCGCGGCAGCTACGAGCCGGGCCTGGCGGTCGGCCTCTCCAGCCCGTACGCCCACCTGCGCCAGATCGTGGTCTCCCGCTCGCTCACCAGCAGCCCGGACCCGGCCGTCGAGGTCACCGCGGAGGAGCCGCTCGACCTGGTCCGCCGGCTGAAGCAGGAGGAGGGCCTCGGCATCTACCTCTGCGGCGGCGGCGACCTCGCCGGTCAACTGCTGCCCGAGATCGATGAACTGATCGTCAAGCTGAACCCCGTCGCGGTCGGCTCCGGCGTCCCGCTCTTCCGGGCCGCGTTCTCGCCGAACGCCTTCACGCTGACCGACACCCGGGTACTCGCCAACGGCGTCGTCGTCCTCACCTACGCGAAGGCTTCCGGGGTGTCCGCCCCGACAGCCGGCTGACGCTGACCACCAGACAGACGCCGACGACCACGATCGCCCCGCCCACCAGGGTGGGGCCGGTCAGTGGTTCGGCCAGGACCAGCGAGCCGAGCAGTACCGCCACCACCGGGTTCACGTACGCGTAGGTGGCGACCAGGGTCAGCGGCGCGGACTGCAGCAGCCAGGCGTACGCGGTGAAGCCGACCAGCGAGCCGACCACCACCAGGTAGCCGAGCGCCAGCCAGGACCGGGTGGAGTAGGCGCCGAGATCCAGCCCACGCTGCTCCCCTCGTGCCAGTCCGATCAGCACATTGCCCAGCCCGCCCACGATCATCTGGTACGCGCTCGCCGCGAAGACGTTGCCCGGCATCGGGATCCGCTTGGCGGCGAACGAGCCGGACGCCCAGGTCAGCGTGGCGCAGATGACCGCGATCACGCCGGCCGGTGCGATGTCCCCGCCGATCGCGGGTGCGGAGAGCACCGCCAGACCCACCAGCCCGAGCAGTACCCCGGCCAGTTCGACGGGCTTGGGCCGGTCCCCGGTCGCCGCCGTGAGCAGCACCGTCCAGAGCGGGACGGCCGCCACCAGCAGCGCGGCCAGCCCGGAGGGGATGGAGTTCTCGCCGAGCACGACCAGCCCGTTGCCGCCGGTCAGCAGCAGCAGTCCGACCAGCGCGGAGGAGCCGAACTGCCGCCGGTCCACCCGGAGCCCGGCCCGCCCCTGGCGGAACAGGACGAAGCCGCCCAGCAGCAGCCCGGCGACGAGGAAGCGTGCCCCGGCGGAGAGGAACGAGGGCATCGTCTCCAAGGCGATCCGGATCGCCAGATAGGTGGAGCCCCACACCACGTACACCACGGCGAGCGCCAGCCAGACCGCACTGCCCAGGCCGGCCGGGCCGGGGGCCGCGTGAACGGGCACCCCGGCCGGGGTCGGGGCGAACGGGCGCGAGACGGGAGCTGTCATGGGTGTCCCCCTAGGACGGTGCTGGCGGTCACCCGCCATGACAGCGCATCGGCGCACCCGCGCGCCAGTGGGTATCACCAGACGGTCGCCGCCGCCCTCCGAGGTGCTCGGCGCGGGCGCTACGGTGGGCGCTCCCCCAGCCGGGAGGACCGCGCACCAGGAGGCCCCTTGTCCGACGCACCACCCGCCGACCGGCCCGCCGACCAGCCCGGCGCCCTGCCGTTCTTCGTCTACGGCACGCTCCGCACCGGCGGCCGCAACCACGCCGTCCACCTGGCCGGGCGCTGCGCCGCCGTCCGGGCCGCCGTAGTCGACGGCGCGGCGCTGCACGACGGCCCGGGCTTCCCGTACGCGGTACCGGACGCCACCCCCGGCCGGCGCGTCATCGGCGAGCTGATCACCGTGCGCCCCGGCGCCTACGCCGCCGCGCTCACCGCGCTCGACCGGCTGGAGGACTGCCGCGCCGACGGCACCGGCGAGTACGTACGCGCGCGGCTCGCCGTCCGGACGCCGGCCGGGGGCACCGAGGACGCCTGGGTCTACCTGGCCGGCCCGGCCGTCGCCGCCCGCCTGCGCGCCCGCCCCGCGCTCGTCCCGTCCGGGGACTGGACCCGCCGCGACGAGCGCTGAGCGCGCGGAACCGAACGCCGAGAACGTGGGACCGAGCACAGAAGGCACGGAACCGGGCCCGACCCCCGCACCCCCGAGGCCCCCGCACGACGCCAACCCCGGTCGCCGAGGCCCGCCACCCTCGCCGGAGACCGCCCCGGCGGCGGCGGGTAGGCTGCCGCCTGCATGTTTCCCCGTTCCCGAGGAGCCTTCCGGTGTCCGACCTCCCTCCCCCGATCAGCGTCGTCGGGATCGGGGCCGACGGCTGGCCCGGCCTCGCCGCCACCTCCCGGGCGGTGCTGCGGACGGCCGAGGTCGTGATCGGCGGGCCGCGGCAGCTGGCCCTGCTCCCCGCCGACGAGGTCGCCGCCGAGCGGGTGCCGTGGCCGTCCCCGCTGCGCCCGGCCGTCCCCGGACTGCTCGCCGAACACACCGACCGCCGGGTGGCGGTGCTGGCCAGCGGCGACCCGATGTTCCACGGCATCGGCCGCACCCTCGCCGAGACCGTCGGCGCCGGGCGGCTGCGCGTCCTGCCGCACCCCTCCTCCGTCTCCTACGCCTGCGCCCGGCTCGGCTGGCCGCTGGAGGCCACCGAGGTGGTCAGCCTGGTCGGCCGCCCCCTGGACACCCTGGCACTCGCCCTGCACCCCGGCCGCCGGCTGCTCGTCCTCAGCGCCGACAGCCGGACGCCCGCCGCCGTCGCCGCGCTGCTCACCGCGCGCGGCTTCGGCACCGCCCGGCTACGCGTGCTGGAGCAGCTGGGCGGCCCCGGCGAGCGGCTGCTGGACGGCCCGGCGGACGGCTGGCCGCACCCCGACGGCGACCCGCTGAACGTGATCGCGGTCGAGCTGGGCAACGGCCCCCGCTCCTCCCTGGTGCCCGGTCTGCCCGACGCCGCCTACGAGAGCGACGGCCAGCTGACCAAGCGGCACGTCCGCGCCGCCACCCTGGCCTCCCTGGCCCCCGCACCCGGCGAGTTGCTCTGGGACGTCGGCGGCGGCTCCGGCTCGATCGCGATCGAGTGGCTGCGCGCCCATCGCGACAACCGGGCGGTGACCGTCGAGCGCAGCGCCGTCCGGGCCGAACGGATCGGCCGCAACGCCGCCGCACTCGGCGTGCCCCGGCTGCGGGTCGTCACCGGCCCGGCGCCGGACGCGCTCGCCGGACTGCCCGTCCCCGACGCCGTGTTCATCGGCGGCGGCCTCACCGCACCCGGCCTGCTGGAGGCCTGCTGGGCGGCGCTGCCGCCGGGCGGCCGACTGGTCGCCAACACCGTGACGCTGGAGTCCGAGGCCCTGCTCACCACGTGGTACCGGCGGCACGGCGGCGAGTTGCTGCGCCTGGCCGTCGCGCACGCCGTACCGGTGGGCGGCTTCACCGGCTGGCGGCAGGCGATGCCGGTCACCCAGTGGTCCGCCGTCAAACCGTCGACCGATCCAGGAGCGAGTTCATGACCGTCTACTTCATCGGAGCCGGCCCGGGCGCCGCCGACCTGATCACCCTGCGCGGTGCGCGCATCCTGGCCCGCGCCGAGGTCTGCCTCTACGCCGGCAGCCTGGTGCCGCGCGAGCTGCTGGACGCGTGCCCGGCCGGCGCCCGGCTGGTCGACACCGCGCAGCTCGACCTGGACCGGATCGTCGCCGAGCTGGTCGCCGCCCATGAGGCCGGACAGGACGTGGCCCGGCTGCACTCCGGCGACCCGTCGGTGTTCAGCGCCGTCGCCGAGCAGATGCGCCGCCTCGACGCGGTGGGCGTGCCCTACGAGATCGTGCCCGGCGTGCCCGCCTTCGCCGCCGCGGCCGCGGCGCTCAAGCGCGAGCTGACGGTGCCGACGGTCGGTCAGACCGTCATCCTCACCCGGATCGCCAAGCGCGCCACCCCGATGCCCGAGGGCGAGGACCTCGCCACGCTCGGCCGCAGCGGCGCCCTGCTGGTGCTGCACCTCGCCGCCGGGTACATCGACGACGTGGTCGAGCAGCTGCTGCCGCACTACGGCGCCGACTGCCCGGCCGCCGTCGTCGCGATGGCCAGCCGCCCGGACGAGCTGGTGCTGCGCGGCACCGTCGCCACCATCGCCGGGCAGGTGAAGGCGGCGGGCGTGGTCCGCACCGCCGTCATCCTGGTCGGCCGGACGCTGGCCGCCGAGCAGTTCCGGGACAGCCACCTCTACTCGGCGGACCGCGAGCGCCCGCACGAGCCCTGCGGCGCGTGAGGGCCCACCTGCTCGTCCTCGGCGGGACCACCGAGGCACGGGCGCTCGCCACCGCCCTGGCCGACGCACCGCCGAGGGTCACCAGCTCGCTCGCCGGGCGGGTCGCCGAGCCCCGGCTGCCCGTCGGCGACGTCCGGATCGGCGGCTTCGGCGGGCCGGACGGGCTCGCCGCCTGGCTGCGCGCGGAGCGGGTCGACGCGGTCGTCGACGCCACCCACCCGTTCGCGGCCGTCATGTCGCGCAACGCGGCGCTGGCCGCCGCGGCGACCGGTGTCCCGCTGCTGGCGCTGCGCCGCCCCGGCTGGACGCGGGTGGACGGCGACCGCTGGCATCCGGTGGAGTCGCTGGAGGCCGCCGCCGCCGTACTCCCCGGGCTCGGCCGGCGGGTCTTCCTCACCACGGGCCGGCAGGGCATCGGCGCCTTCGCCCACCTCGACGGTCTGCACTTCCTGGCCCGCTCGGTCGACCCGCCCGAGCCGCCGATGCCGGCCGCCCTCGACGTCCTGCTCGACCGTGGCCCGTTCACCCTGGACGGCGAGCGGGCGCTGCTGCGCGAGCACCGGATCGACGTCGTGGTCACCAAGGACAGCGGTGGCGCCGCCACCGCCCCCAAGCTCACCGCGGCCCGCGAACTCGGCCTGCCGGTCGTGGTCGTCGAGCGCCCGGCGGTGCCGAAAGGGGTGCCGGTCGCCGAGTCCGTGCCGGCGGCCCTGGACTGGCTGGCCGCGCGCGGTCTCACCCTCCGATAACCGCGCGACGGCCGTTCTGCGCCCTGTCAGGATGGCCCGATGAGAGACGAACAGCGCACCCGGACCGAGCAGACCGCCGACGAACGCGCCACCCTGGTCAGCTTCCTGGACTTCCAGCGCGACACCCTCGCCATGAAGTGCGCCGGGCTGACCACCGAACAGCTCCGCGAGCGCGTCCTCCACCCGTCCGGGCTCTCCCTGCTCGGCCTCGTCCGCCACCTCGCCGAGGTCGAACGCGGCTGGTTCCGCAACACCTTCAACAACGAGGCCCGGCCCGGCTTCTGGAAGCACCCCGACGGCAGCTTCGCCGACTTCGACGTCGACACCGCCGACCCCGAGGAGGCCTTCGCCGTCTGGCGCCGCGAGTGCGACCACGCCCGCGAACTCGTCGCCGCCGCCGAGTCGTTGGACGTTCTCGGACACCACGGCGAGGAGGCCTTCTCGCTCCGCTGGATCCTCACCCACATGATCGAGGAGTACGCCCGCCACAACGGCCACGCCGACCTGCTGCGCGAGCACCTCGACGGCGTGACCGGGGAGTAGCCGGGGCCGGTGGCGTCGACCAGGAGGCCACCACCGGCTACCGGCTACCGGCTACCGGCTACCGCGCGACTGTCGGCCGGCCCGGACGAACGAGACCGGCCGACAGAGTGACCGAGCACCGGAGGGGCCGACCCTCAGGGTGACGGTCCGTCAGATGTCGCGGAAGGTCTCGATCTGGGCGCCGATCGAGTTCAGGCGCTCGGCGAGGTCCTCGTAACCGCGGTTGATGACGTACACGTTGCGCAGCACCGAGGTGCCCTTGGCGGCGAGCATCGCGAGCAGGATGACCACGGCCGGGCGCAGCGCCGGCGGGCAGACCATCTCGGCCGCGCGCCAGCGGGTGGGGCCCTGGACGAGCACCCGGTGCGGGTCGAGCAACTTGATGTCCGCGCCGAGCCGGGTGAGTTCGGTCAGATAGATGGCGCGGTTGTCGTACACCCAGTCGTGGATCATCGTGGTGCCGTGGGCGGACGCGGCGATCGCGGCGAAGAACGGCACGTTGTCGATGTTGATGCCGGGGAACGGCATCGGGTGGATGGTGTCGACCGGCGCGGTCAGCTTGGAGGGGCGCACGGTGAGGTCGACCAGCCGGGTGTAGCCGTTGTGGGCCCGGTACTCGGGGGTGCGGTCGTAGTCGAGGCCCATCCCCTCAAGCACCGCGAGCTCGATCTCCAGGAACTCGATCGGCACCCGGCGGATCGTCAGCTCGGAGGAGGTGACGACCGCGGCGGCGAGCAGGCTCATCGCCTCCACCGGGTCCTCGGCCGGGGTGTAGTCGACGTCGCGGGTGATCTCGGGCACGCCGTGCACGGTGAGGGTGGTGGTGCCGATGCCCTCGATCTTCACGCCCAGCTGCTCCAGGAAGAAGCAGAGGTCCTGGACCATGTAGTTGGGGGAGGCGTTGCGGATGACGCTGACGCCGTCGTGCCGGGCGGCGGCGAGCAGGGCGTTCTCGGTGACGGTGTCGCCGCGCTCGGTCAGTACGATCGGCCGGTCCATCGGCGCGCCGGGCTGGACCGAGGCGTGGTACGCGCCGGAGGTGGTGGCGACCTCCAGGCCGAAGCGGCGCAGCGCGGTCAGGTGCGGCTGGACGGTACGGGTGCCGAGGTCGCAGCCGCCGGCGTACGGGATGGCGAAGCGGTCGGCGCGGTGCATCAGCGGGCCGAGGAACATCAGCACGCTGCGGGTGCGGCGGGCGGCCTCGACGTCCATCGCCGCGAGGTCGAGCTCGGCGGGCGGGGTGAGTTCGAGGTCGCGGCCCTCGTTGGTCCAGCGGCTCTTGACGCCGATGCTGGTGAGCACTTCGAGGATCCGGTAGACCTCCTCGATCCGGGCGACCTGGCGGATCGTGGTGCGGCCGGTGGTCAGCAGCGAGGCACAGAGGATCGCGACGCAGGCGTTCTTGCTGCTGCGGACGTCGATCGCGCCGGAGAGCCGGGCACCGCCGGCGACGCGCAGGTGCATCGGACCGGCGTAGCCGAGGGAGACGATCTCGCTGTCGAGGGCTTCGCCGATGCGGGCGATCATCTCAAGGCTGACGTTCTGCTTGCCCTGTTCGATGCGGTTGACCGCGCTCTGGCTGGTGCCGAGGGCCTCGCCGAGCTGGGCCTGGGACCAACCACGGTGCTGGCGCGCGGTGCGGATGAGGGTGCCGATACGGGTGAGGTAGTCGCCTGTCACTCGCCAGACGATATCTCATGCTTGAGATGACACCGGAACTCAGGGCGGGCATTGCGTCACTTATGTCCACTTCTGCTCCGGATTGACGAGGCATCGGCACACCACCGCCACACTCCTGTTACGGATCCGGCGCCCTGCCGCCTCAGGGCCCGAGCGGCTCCGCCCGGCCCACGATCGTGCCGGCCCGGTCGATGCAGATGACGTCCACCGCGACCGGCGAGCCGACCAGCACTCCGAGCGCAGTCGCCCGGGCCCCCTCGGCGACGAGATCACCGAGCGGGACGCCGGCGGCGCGGCAGAGCTGGATCGCCTCCAGGGCGGTGTTGGCCGCCGCGACGGCCGCGACCAACTCCGGTCCGGCGCCCCCGGCGCGGGCCAGCCCGGCCAGGTGGCCCCGGTCGACCTGGGAGCGGGCCGAGTGCAGGTCCAGGTGACCGGCGGCCAGCTTGGAGAGCTTGGCGAAGCCGCCCGCGACGGTCAGCCGCGGCACCGGGTGGCGCTTCAGGTACTTGAGCACCGCCCCCGCGAAGTCGCCCATGTCGAGCAGCGCGTCCTCGGGCAGGCCGTGCACGGCGGCGGCCACCTTCTCCGAGGTCGAGCCGGTGCAGCCCGCGACGTGGGTGCGCCCGGCGGCCCGGGCCACGTCCACCCCGCGCCGGATGGAGTCGATCCACGCGGAGCAGGAGTAGGGGACGACGATCCCGGTCGTGCCGAGGATCGAGAGCCCGCCGAGGATGCCCAGGCGAGGGTTCCAGGTGGAACGGGCGATCTCCTCGCCGTGGTCCACCGAGATCTCCACCACGACGTCCCCGGCGCCGCCGAACTCCGCCGCCACCTCGGCGACCGCGTCCCGGATCATCTGCCGGGGCACCGGATTGACGGCCGGCTCGCCGACGGCCAGCGGCAGCCCGGCCTTGGTGACCGTCCCGACGCCCGGTCCGGCCCGGAACACCACCCCGCTGCCCGGCTCCCCCGCCCACACCGTCGAGCGGATCAGCGCGCCGTGCGTCACGTCCGGATCGTCCCCGGCGTCCTTCACCACCCCGGCCATCGCCCGGTCGCCCGTCCGCTCCTGCGCCGCCAGCGCGAACCCGGGCCGCTGCCCCTTCGGCAGGGTGATCACCACCGGTTCGGGGAACGCGCCCGTCAGCAGGGCCTGGTACGCCGCCTTGGCGGCCGCCGTCGCGCAGGCGCCCGTTGTCCACCCGGGCCGCAGCCCACTGCTCTTCAGCTGCCCGGCCCGCCCACCGACCTCAGCCACGCCGACCGCTCCTCGCGCCTCGTGCGGACCTCAGGACCGGCCCGCCGGCCTCCATGTTCTCCCGGCCCGCCGCGCTCCCCCGCGGTGGGTCCGCCCCGCCCCGGGGCGCAGGCCCGCGTCCACGCGCCCGACTGGTTCGCCGAGGCCGTCCGGCGACACCGGGGCGAGGGTGAGCGGAACGGCACACCGCCGGAGTGGGAGGTCGGCCGGGCCGACCTCGCACTCCGGCGCGCCGCGCGAGGAGGGGGTGCTCACTCCTCCGGGTAGCGGCGTGGGGTCCAGACGACCTGGGTGCCGTTGCCGCGCTCGACGGCCCGGGTCTGTGAGGAGCCGATGAGCAGGATGGTGCGCATGTCGACCTGGGCGGGGTCGAGGTCGGCGAGGCGGACGGTGCGGATGCGTTCGGTCGGGCCGCCGACGTCGCGGGCCATCACCACCGGGGTGCCGGGAGCGCGGTACTCCAGGAGGAGGTCGCGGGCCAGGCCGACCTGGGTGGTGCGGGACTGCGAGCCGGGGTTGTAGAGGGCGAGCACGAGGTCGGCCTCGGCGGCCGCACGCAGCCGCTTGGCCACCACCTCCCAGGGCTTGAGGCGGTCGGAGAGCGAGACCACCGCGTAGTCGTGGCCGAGCGGGGCCCCGGCCCGGGAGGCGGCGGCGTGGGCGGCGGTCATGCCCGGGACGATCCGGACCGGGACGTCACGGTAGGCGTCCTCGCAGGCGACCTCCAGGACGGCGGTGGCCATCGCGAAGACGCCCGGGTCGCCGGAGGAGACCACCGCGACGTGGTGGCCGCGCCGTGCGAGGTCGAGGGCGAACTCGGCGCGCTCGGACTCCACCTTGTTGTCGGAGCCGTGGCGCTGCTGGCCGGGGCGCTCGGGCACCCGGTCCAGGTAGGTGGTGTAGCCGACCAGGTCGGTGGCGGTGGCGAGGGCACCGCGCGCCTCGGGGGTGAGCCAGAGCGGGCCCGCCGGACCGGTGCCGATGACCGTCACGCTGCCGGGACCCTCGGCCGGCGGGGCCGGCTGCTCCAGCGGTGCGACCTTGCTGGGCAGGACGGCGACCGAGAAGTACGGGACGGTGTCGGCGTCGATGTCGGCCAGCGGGCCGGTGCGCTCGCCCGCCATGAAGGCCCGCTCGACGTACTGGGCGTCGGCCAGCCGGCCGGCCCGCTCCAGGGCGCGGCGGACGGTGGGGAAGGTCCGGCCGAGCTTCATGATGACGGCGGAGTCGGCGGAGGCGATCCGCGCGGTCAGCTCCTCCTCGGACAGCGTGCCCGGGATGACGGTGAGCGTCTCCTCGGCCTCGGTGAGCGGCTGCCCGAGCCGGGCGGCGGCGGCACTGACCGAGGTCACGCCGGGGACCACCTCGGTGGGGTAGCGGTGCGCGAGGCGCTTGTGCATGTGCTGGTAGGAGCCGTAGAAGAGCGGATCCCCCTCGGCGAGCACGACGACGCTGCGGCCGGCGTCGAGGTGGTCGGCCAGCCGGTCGGCGGCCTCCTCGTAGAACTCGTCCAGCGCACCGCGGTAGCCGCCGGGGTGGTCGGTGGTCTCCACCGTGAGCGGGTAGACCAGCTTCTCCTCGATCTGACCCGCCGTCAGATAGCGCTCGGCGATCGACCGGGCGATGGACCGGCCGTGCCGGGCACTGTGGTAGGCCACCACGTCGGCCTTGCCGATGAGTTCGGCGGCGCGGACGGTGACCAGCGACGGGTCACCCGGGCCGAGCCCCACCCCGTACAGCCGGCCGGTCTGCTGAGTCGACGTCACTCTTCTACACTCGCAATCGCGTTGATGGCGGCCGCGGCCATCGCGCTGCCGCCGCGCCGGCCGCGCACCACCAGGTGCTCCAGGCCGGACGGGTGCGCGGCCAGGGCCTCCTTGGACTCGGCGGCGCCGATGAAACCGACCGGGACGCCGATCACCGCGGCCGGGCGCGGCGCGCCCGCCTCGATCAGCTCCAGCAGCCGGAACAGCGAGGTCGGCGCGTTGCCGACGGCGACCACCGCGCCCTCCAGCCGGGGCAGCCACAGTTCCATCGCGGCGGCGCTGCGGGTGTTGCCCATCGACCGGGCCAGTTCGGGCACCGACGGGTCGGTGAGGGTGCAGATCACCTCGTTGTCGGCGGGCAGCCGCTTGCGGGTGACGCCACTGGCGACCATGTTGACGTCGCACAGGATCGGCGCCCCGGCACGCAGGGCCGCGCGGGCCGAGGCCACCGCGCCCGGCGAGTACACCAGGTCCTCGACCAGGTCCGTCATGCCGCAGGCGTGGATCATCCGCACCGCGACCTGGGCCACGTCGGCGGGCAGGGCGGCGAGGTCGGCCTCGGCCCGGATGGTGGCAAAGGACTGGCGGTAGATGGACGCGCCGTCCTTCTCGTACTCGATCACTTCGTGGTCCTCCTGGCCTCGGCGACCGCCTCGGCCGTCTCCTCGTTCGTCACGTCCACGGCGGTGCCCCGCCCCGGCGGGGCACCCTGCACCGCCACCCGGTATCCCTGCCCGGTCGCCAGCACGTCGACCCACCGCCCGGCCGGGTGACCGCAGCGGCGCTCGCAGCCCGACCAGTGCACCGGCAGACCGCCCGTCCCCGCCGCCTCCAGGGCCCGGGCCGCGTCGGCCCGGACGTCGGCCCGGGACGACCCGCAGCCGGGCAGCCCGGTGCAGGCGGTGGCACGCTCCCAGGCGGCTCCGGGCGTGGTCCGGAAACCGGCCCCCGCCAGGTCGGCGAGCCGCGCGGCGGACGCGCCGGGCAGCACCACTGCGCGCCACGGGGTGAGCCGCAGCTCCCCCTCGGCGGCGTCGATCAGCACCCGCCACTGCGCGGAGGAGGCCGAGCCGAAGCGCAGGGCGACCGACAGGCCACCGGGCACCGCGCCGAGCCGGGGCGGTGCACCGGCGAACTCCGGCAGCTCCACCGGGCCCGGCGGCAGCAGGTCGGGGACCTCCCGCAGGTGCCACGCCTCGCGGCCGGTGGCGCGCAGCGCGTCCAGGAAGTCCCGGGCGGCCGCCAGCGCGGCGTCCACGGCACCCTCGGCGGGCACCGGGCGCGCGGTGGCCGACCGGCCGAGGCGCAGCAGGGCGGTGCCGTCCGGGCCTGCGATCAATGTCACATCGGCGTTCAGCGCGGCCACGTCGCCGCGGCCGTCGTCCAGCGCGAACAGGAACTTGCCGGAGAGGCCGACCGCCCACGGGCTCGCGCACAGCTTCGTGTCCAGCTCGCGCGCCCAGGCCCGCACGTCGGCGAAGCCGCCGCCGGGGCCGGGTGAGGCGACGATGTTGCGGACCCGCTCGTGGGTGTCGGAGGGCAGCAGCCCGACCGCCCGCAGCAGCTCGCCGAGTTCGGCGCCGCAGTCCGAAGCGAGGCCGCGCAGCTGGACGTTGCCGCGCGAGGTGATCTCCAGGTCGCCGTCGCCCAGCTCCTGCGCGGCCCCGGCCAGTGCCCGGGCCTGATCCGTCGTCAGCAGCCCGCCCGGCAGGCGGACCCGGGCCAGTGCGCCGTCGGCGGCGGTGTGCAGACGAAGCGCTCCCGGGCAGGCGTCCGCGCGGCCCCGGTCGGGCACGGCGGCGCCCGGCGGTGTCGCGTCGGGTGTCGGTGGCATGGCCGCGAGCATACAGATGATCCGATCGGTTGCCGCTGTCCCGCGGGTCACACTCTCGGCCACTCTCCCCCAGGTCAGCCGCACCCCGTACGATGCTGCCGGGCGGCCCCGCGGCCGCCCGCACGCCAGCGACGGCGCAGGGGAGGAAGCCGGTGCAAGCCCGGTGCGGTCCCGCCACTGTGACCACGGCTCAACCGCCGTGGAAGCCAGGAACTCCTGCCGTCCTCCACCGGCCCGGGGCGCGGACCCCGAGGAAGGCTTGACGCCATGCGCCGCCGCATGCCCGCGACCCCGCCGTCGCCCGTGCCTCCACAGGCGACCCCATTGTCGCCCGTGCCTCCACGGGTGACCCCGCCGTCGCCCGTGCCCATGCCCGCCATCGAGGCCGGGAGGGCCTTCGCATGATCCTGCTGCTGTCGACATCCGACACCGACCTGCTCAGTGCCCGTGCCGCGGAGGGCCCCGTCCCCTACCGCCTCGGCAACCCGGCCCGCCTCTCGCCCGAGGAGCTGCCCGCCCTGCTGGAGGGCGTCGACCTGGTCGTGGTGCGCCTGCTCGGCGGCCGCCGCGCCTGGCAGGAGGGCCTGGACGCACTGCTCGCCGGCCCCCGCCCGGTGATCGTGCTGACCGGCGAACAGGCCCCCGACGCCCAGCTGATGGAGCTGTCGACCGTCCCGGCCGGCATCGCGGCCGAGGCGCACGCCTACCTCGCCCACGGCGGCGCCGCCAACCTGGCCGAGCTGGGCGCCTTCCTCTCCGACACCGTGCTGCTCACCGGCCACGGCTTCGCCCCGCCCGCCTCCGCCCCCGCCTGGGGCCCGCTGGAGCGCGAGGCCCGGACGACCGAGGGCCCGATCGTCGCGGTGCTCTACTACCGCGCCCACCACATGAGCGGGAACACCGCCTTCGTCGACACCCTCTGCCGGGCGATCGAGGACCAGGGCGCGCAGGCCAGGGCGTACTACTGCGCCTCGCTGCGCGGCGCCGAGCCCGAGCTGCTGGCCGCGCTCGGCGAGGCCGACACACTCGTCACCACCGTGCTGGCCGCCGGCGGCACCCGCCCGGCCGACGCGCAGGCCGGCGGCGACGAGGAGGCCTGGGACGCCGGCGCGCTGGCCGCCCTGGACCGCCCGATCCTGCAGGCGCTCTGCCTCACCTGGTCGCGCGCCCAGTGGGAGGCCAGCGACGACGGCCTCTCCCCGCTGGACACCGCAACCCAGATCGCCGTCCCCGAGTTCGACGGCCGGCTGATCAGCGTCCCGTTCTCCTTCAAGGAGCTGGACGAGGACGGCCTCACCGTCTACGCCGCCGACCCCGAGCGGGCCGCCCGGGTCGCCGGCACCGCCGTCCGGCACGCCCGGCTGCGGCACATCCCGGCCGCCGAGCGGCGGCTGGCCCTCGTGCTGTCCGCGTACCCGACCAAGCACGCCCGAGTCGGCAACGCGGTGGGCCTGGACACCCCGGCGAGCGCGATGCGCCTGCTGGCGCGGCTGCGCGCGGAGGGCATGGACCTCGGGACGGACCTGCCGGGGCTGGACACGGTCGACGAGGGTTCCCACGAGGGGGACGCCCTCATCCACGCGCTGATCGCGGCCGGCGGCTACGACCAGGACTGGCTCACCGAGGACCAGCTGGCCCGCAACCCGGTCCGCATCCCCGCCGCCGACTACCGCCGCTGGTACGCCACCCTCCCCGAGGCCCTGCGCACGCACGTCGAGGAGCACTGGGGCCCGGCCCCCGGCGAGCTCTACGTCGACCGCTCGCAGAACCCGGACGGCGACATCGTGCTGGCCGCGATCCGCTCCGGCAACCTGCTGGTGCTGATCCAGCCGCCGCGCGGCTTCGGCGAGAACCCGGTCGCGATCTACCACGACCCCGATCTCCCGCCCTCGCACCACTACCTCGCCGCCTACCGCTGGATCGCGGCCGCGCGCGAGGACGGCGGCTTCGGCGCCGACGCCGTCATCCACCTCGGCAAGCACGGCAACCTGGAGTGGCTGCCCGGCAAGACCGCCGCGCTCTCCGCCGAATGCGGCCCGGACGCCGTCCTCGGCGACCTCCCGCTGATCTACCCGTTCCTGGTCAACGACCCGGGCGAGGGCACCCAGGCCAAGCGCCGCGCGCACGCCACCCTGGTCGACCACCTCGTCCCGCCGATGGCCCGTGCCGACTCCTACGGCGACATCGCGCGGCTGGAGCAGCTGCTCGACGAACACTCCAACATCGCCGCGATGGACCCGGCCAAGCTGCCCGCGATCCGCGCCCAGATCTGGACGCTGATCCAGGCCGCCAAGCTCGACCACGACCTCGGCCTGGACGAGCGCCCCGAGGACGACGGCTTCGACGACTTCCTGCTGCACGTCGATGGCTGGCTCTGCGAGATCAAGGACGCCCAGATCCGCGACGGTCTGCACGTCCTCGGCCAGGCGCCGGCCGGCACCGACCGGGTCAACATCGTGCTCGCCATCCTGCGCGCCCGGCAGATCTGGGGCGGCGTCAGCGCGCTGCCCGGTCTGCGCGAGGCGCTCGGCCTGGACGAGGCCGCGCTGACGCTGGGCGCCACCGACGCGGCCGAGGCGCAGGCGCGCGCCCTGGTCGAGGCGATGGAGGCCGAGGACTGGGCGCCGGAGGCCGTCGAGAAGGTCGCCGCCGGGCTGCCGGCCGCCGTCGCCGACGTGCTCGCCTTCGCCGCCACCCAGGTGGTGCCGCGCCTGGCGGCCACCACCGACGAGCTGGACGCCGTCCTGCACGCGCTCGGCGGCGGCTTCGTCCCGGCCGGGCCCTCGGGTTCGCCGCTGCGCGGCCTGGTCAACGTGCTGCCGACCGGCCGCAACTTCTACTCCGTCGACCCGAAGGCCGTGCCCAGCAAGCTCGCCTGGGAGACCGGCCAGGCGCTGGCCGCCTCCCTCGTCGAGCGCTACCGGGCCGACAACGACGGCGTCTGCCCGCCCTCGGTCGGGCTCTCGCTCTGGGGCACCAGCGCGATGCGCACCGCCGGCGACGACATCGCCGAGGCCTTCGCCCTGCTGGGCGTGCGCCCGGTCTGGGACGACGCCTCGCGCCGGGTCACCGGTCTGGAGGCGATCTCCCTGGAGGAGCTGGGCCGCCCGCGGATCGACGTCACCCTGCGCATCTCCGGCTTCTTCCGGGACGCCTTCCCGCACGTGGTCGCGCTGCTGGACGACGCGGTGCGGCTGGCGGCCGCCCAGGAGGAGGACGCCGCCGACAACCACGTCCGGGCCCACGTCCAGGCCGACCTCGCCGTCCACGGCGACGAGCGCAAGGCCACCGTCCGCGTCTTCGGTTCCCGCCCCGGCACCTACGGCGCGGGCCTGCTCCAGCTGATCGACAGCCGCGACTGGCGCACCGACGCCGACCTGGCCGAGGTGTACACGGTCTGGGGCGGCTACGCGTACGGGCGCGGCCTGGACGGGCGGCCGGCCCGGGAGGAGATGGAGACGGCGTACAAGCGGATCACCGTCGCCGCGAAGAACACCGACACCCGCGAGCACGACATCGCCGACTCGGACGACTACTTCCAGTACCACGGCGGCATGGTCGCCACCGTGCGCGCGCTCACCGGCAAGGCCCCGACCGCCTACATCGGCGACTCGACCCGGCCCGAGACCGTCCGCACCCGCACCCTGACGGAGGAGGCGGCCCGGGTCTTCCGCGCCCGGGTGGTCAACCCGCGGTGGATGGAGGCGATGCGCCGTCACGGCTACAAGGGCGCCTTCGAGATGGCGGCGACGGTCGACTACCTCTTCGGCTACGACGCCACCACCGGCGTCGTCGCCGACTGGATGTACGAGAAGCTGACCCAGGAGTACGTCCTCGACCCGGTCAACCGCGAGTTCCTGACCGACGCCAACCCGTGGGCCCTGCACGGCATCAGCGAGCGCCTGCTGGAGGCGGCCGAGCGCGGCCTCTGGGAGCAGCCCGACCCGGCGCTGATCGAGCAGCTCCAGGCCGCCTTCCTGGAGACCGAGGGCGACCTGGAGGGCGACGAGGGCTGACGAGGGCTGAGGTCCGTCACCGGGCCCGGCCGGGGCCGCCGGCCGTCCTTTCACCCATTCGAGTGACCGGACGGCTGGTGGCGCTGCGCGCCGAAGCGGACAATACGGGGCATGTCCCGCCGCCTCACGCTGCCCCGGCCCGCCCTCGGGGCGCCCACCGCCCCGGACCGTGCCGTCCGGGCCCACCGCTACCGCGCCCGGTCGGCCGCCCTGGCCGCCGGGGCGCTGCCGGTGCTCGCCTTCCCGGCCCCCGGGGCGGCCGCGCTCGCCTGGGTCGCGCTGGTGCCCGGCCTCCTGCTGATGCAGCGGGCGCCGAGCGCCCGCGAGGCGGCGGTCCGGGGCTGGTGGTTCGGCGCGGGGTTCATCCTCACCGGGATGTACTGGCTGGTCCCGTCCATCGGGCCGGCGCTGCCGCTGCTCGCGGTCGTCTTCGGCGTGCTGCAGGCCGGGGTGGGCCTGGCCGTCCACCGGTTGCTGCACCCGCCGCTGACCGCCCGGCGCGCACTGCTCGCCCTGGCCGTCGTCCCCGCCGTCTGGCTCACCACCGAGTACGCGCGGTCCTGGCACGCCCTCGGCGGTCCGTGGGCGCTGCTCGGCGCGACCCAGTGGCAGCACCCGGCCGTCCTGGCGCTGGCCTCGGCGGGCGGGATCTGGCTGGTCAGCGCCGCCGTCGTGGCGGTGAACACCGGCGTGCTGATCGTGCTGACCGCCGCCGGGTGGCGACCGCGCGCCCTGGCGGCCCTGGCCACCGCGCTGGTGCTGGCGGCCGGACCGCTGCTGTTCGCGCTGCGCGCCGCGCCGGCCGGCGCCGGGGCGGTCACCGTGGCCCTGGTCCAGCCCGGCATCGTCGAGGACCCGCAGGCCCGGTTCGAGGCGAGTGCCGCCGCCACCGCCGCCCTGGGCGGGCGGCCGGTCGACCTGATCGTCTGGGGCGAGAGCAGCAGCACCGCCGACCTCGACCGCGACCCGGCCGCCGCGGCCCGGCTGAGCCGGCTCTCCACCGTCACCGGTGCCGAGATCCTGGCCGGCGAGGACGCCCGCAAGGCCGACGGGCGGATCTCCAAGGACGCGGTGCTGATCTCCCCCGCCGGGACGGTCGACCGCTACCGCAAGATCCGGCTGGTGCCGTTCGGCGAGTACATCCCGCTGCGCCCGCTGCTGGGCTGGATCGCCGGGGTCAGCCGGGCGGCGGGCGAGAACCGGGCGCCCGGAAGCGCGTTCCACGTCCTCCCGGTCACCGACCGCGCCGGGGCGCCGCTGCCGGTCGGGGCACTGATCTGCTTCGAGTCGGCCTTCCCCGACATGTCCCGGACCGCCGCCCGGGACGGCGCCCGGGTGCTGGTCTACCAGTCCTCGACCTCGACCTTCCAGGGCACCTGGGCGCCCGAGCAGCACGTCTCGCTGGCCGCGATCCGCGCCGCCGAGACCGGCCGCCCGGCCGTCCAGGCCTCGCTCACCGGCGTCTCGGCCGCCTTCGACGCGCAGGGCCGTGAACTGGCCCGGTTCGGGACGGACCGCACCGGGGCCCTGACGGTGCGGCTGCCGCTCACCGCGCCGTCCACGCTGACCTGGTACGACCGGATCGGCGACGTCGTGCCGGTCACCGCCCTGCTGGTGACGGCCGGCGCGGTGCTGGCCGCCCGGCGCGGGCGCGACGGGAGCCGGGCCGCCGGGTAGTGCCGGGGGCCTGCCGGAGCGGCTCAGCCCTCCGCCCCGGCCAGGTGCACCGCGAAGGCCGCGCCCTGCGGGTCACGCAGCACGGCGATCCGGGGCCCGTCCGGCATCGAGGTGGGCGGCATCAGGACGTCGGCGCCCAGGTTGCCGGCCCGGGAGACGGTCACGTCCACGTCCGCGACCGCGAAGTAGGGCAGCCAGTGCGGCGGCACCTGCGGCGGGAAGCGGTCGTCCATCGTCAGCATGCCGCCGAAGTCCGCGCCGGCCAGGCCCCACTGGGGGTAGACCTCGGAGGGGCGGACCGTCCAGTCGAACACCGCCGGGTAGAACGCCCGGGCGCCGTCTGGGTCCCGGGTGAGCAGTTCCACCCAGCCGAGCGCGCCCGGGGCGTTGAGCACCTCGACGCCCGCCAGTGCCTGCCCCTGCCAGAGCGCGAACAGCGCGCCGGACGGGTCCGCGGCGACCACGAAGCGGCCGAGGCCGAGCGCCTCCGTCGGCTCGACGACGATGCTCCCGCCGGCGCCGGTGATCCTGGCGGCGGACGCGTCCGCGTCGTCGACCGCGAAGGAGACGGTCCAGGCCGTCGGCTGCCCCTCCCCGTAGAGCGGGGCGACGGCGGCGGCGATCGCGCCGTCCAGCTTCATGAAGGTGTAGTCGCCGGCCTCCGGCGGCGCGTCGATCTCCTCGGCCTGCCAGCCGAACAGCTCGCCGTAGAACCGCTTGGCGCCGTCCGGGTCGGAGCTGCCGTGCTCCACCCAGCAGGGCCCGCCGACCGTCACTGTCTGCTGCTTCATCTCGCCTGCTCCCAGCCGATGTCGAGGATCAATGTGCCGCGGGCGCGTCCGGACTCGACCGGCGCCGGCGCCTCCGTGGTCGACGGACCCGAATGCCTTGGCCGTCCTCGGTCCACTCCTCGGCTGGGCCCCTCCCGCCCCAGCATGCGTCCCGCCCCGGCCCCGGTCCGCCGCTGCTGCGCCGAACGGGCGTGTGCCCCCGCCCGGGGCGGGGGCACACGGGCGGGGCGCGGCCGATGGCAGGGCGGGCGCACCCGGGCACACCCGGGCACTCCCGGGCCCACCCCCGGCGCGTCAGCCCCGGTTGTGGTCCCCCGTCCGCCCGTCGATCAGCTCGCGCACGATGTCCATGTGGCCGGCGTGCCGGGCGGTCTCGGTCGCCATGTGGATCAGCACCCAGCGCAGCGACACCTCGTCGCCGAACCAGGCCCGGCCGAGGTCGTCGAGCGCCAGCTCCTCGATGACCTGGTCGGCGCTCGCCCGGGCGCGGGCGTAGAAGGTCAGGACGTCGGCCGTGGACTCGTCGGGCCGCACCCGCAGGTCGGACTGCTCGTCCTCGTCGAGGTCGAACGGCAGTGGACCGGTCGCACGGCCGAACGTCCGGCAGAACCAGCCGAGTTCGGCCCCGCCGAGGTGCTTGACCAGACCCAGCAGCGACGTCCCGGACGCCGTCATCGGCCGACGCAGCTGTTCGTCGTCCAGGCCCTCCAGCTTCCAGAGCACCGCCTCGCGGTGCCGGTCGAGAGCCGCGAACAGGCTCTCCTTCTCCGCCCCTTGGAAGGGCACACGCTTCGTCATGCGCGGACCCTAACAGGCGGCCGGGCCGATGGGACCGTCAACCTCCCATCGGCCCGGCCGAGTTCAC
The DNA here is from genome assembly GCF_040655255.1 of Kitasatospora sp. NPDC050463. Lineage (NCBI taxonomy): Bacteria > Bacillati > Actinomycetota > Actinomycetes > Kitasatosporales > Streptomycetaceae > Kitasatospora > Kitasatospora sp. NPDC050463. Next base: position 87,398 of record NZ_JBFAJO010000014.1, on the reverse strand, counting down.
CGCTCAGCGACTCACCGGGAGGCGGCCCGCTGCACGCCGACCCACAGCTGCGCCTCGGCGACACCGCCGGGCAGGAGGCGCGTGCGCAGAATCTCCGGCCCCGGCCGGGTCTCGTAGGGATTGGACGGGAACCACTGGGTGTAGACGTCCCGCCACATCTCCTGGAGCGCCTGCGGGAACGTCCCGGTGTTGGAGAACACGGCCCAGGTCCCGGCCGGCACCTCCCGCACGTCCAGGCCGTCCGGCACGTCCGTGTCCGCATCCGCCACCACCGCGTGGTAGTAGTCGAGTTCGACTCCCTCCTCCCGGCTGTCCGAGAAGAACTCGGTGACCGAAACGATGCCGTCCGGGTCCTGGTCCGAGAGGGCGGCGATCCGGTCGACGACCTCCGGCGCGATCCCCCGGATGAACTCGGCGATCGCCGGGTTCACCCCCTCATGCACGAGCGGGACCCGGGCCCGCCGACCGACCACCCGGAACGCGGGCTTCTCCACGATGCGGTATTCCATGCTGCTGCTCCCTTCGACGACGAGTCGGAAGGACATCCGGGGCTGGGACTGCAACGCGACACCACCACGCCGCGCTTCACCCGGGCCGACACCGTGCATCGCCCGGAACGCCCGGGCGAACGCCTCGCCCGAGGTGTAGCCGTACCGGACCGCCACATCGAGCAGCGTCCGCTCACCGGCGAGCACCTCGGCCCCGGCGACGGTCAGCCGCCGGCGGCGCACGTACTCCGACAACGGCATCCCGGCCAGCGCGGAGAACATCCGCCGGAAGTGGTACTCCGACGTCCGCGCGATCCGCGCCAGCTCGGCCGCGTCGATCGCCCCGTCGAGGTGCTCCTCGACGTACTCCATGGCCTGGTTCACCTGCTCCAGCATCCCGACCCCGTCCTTCCCTTCACTGATCACCACCGTAGGAAGGACCCACCCTCCCGCACCCGACATCCTGTGCCCGCTCCGGTCGGGCCCGGAGCGGGCACAGGAGGGGACCTCGTCCGCAGCGTTCCGGTCCTGCCGGGCCGCGACCCCGGCGGCCCAGCCGTTCTTGGCGGGAACAGCGGCTCCCCGGGAGGTGTTGCGAGCCTGCGTCGTCACAGCGTGTGTCCCGACGGGGGCGGCCCGGAACGCAGTTGTTCAAATTGGAACGACCGAGTACCGTCGGGACCCGACCATCACCCCGGTAACGGAGGCCCCGCCCATGCCGCAGCCCGCTCCGACGCAGCCCGGCACCGCCACGGTGCGCTCCCGGGTGCGTATCCCGCTGACCTTCCCGGACGGGTACCGCGCGGAGGCCGAGGTCTTCACCTTCCACGGCCTGGCCGACGGCGCCGAGCACGTGGCGCTCGCCTTCGGCAGCGCGCCGGAGGGCGGGACGCCGCTGGTGCGGCTGCACTCGGAGTGCCTGACCGGCGACGTCTTCGGCTCCGACCGGTGCGACTGCGGGCCGCAGCTGCGCGAGTCGGTGGAGCGGATCACCGAGGCCGGCGGCTACCTGCTCTACCTGCGGCAGGAGGGCCGGGGCATCGGGCTGTACAACAAGCTGGACGCCTACGCCCTGCAGGATTCCGGCCTCGACACCTACGACGCCAACACCGCGCTCGGCCTGCCCGAGGACGGGCGCGACTACACCGCCGCAGCCCAGATGCTCACCGCGCTCGGCGCCACCGGCATCGACCTGCTGAGCAACAACCCGGACAAGGCGGCCCAGCTGGCCGGCCTCGGCATCACGGTCGAGCACCGGGTGCCGACCGGCGTGCACCTGAGCGAGAGCAACATCCGCTACCTTCGCGCCAAGGTCGAGCGGACCGGCCACTCGATCGAGCTCTCCCGCCTGGTGGGGTGACGCGGGGCGACGCGGGCCGACCGAGGGCGTCAGCCCACCCGGAAGGCACCTCGTCCCGGCAGGCTCCGCCCTGCGGCCCGCCCCAGCCGCCCCGCCACCAGGCCGGTGAAGCGCACTGCCTCGGCGGCGGCCGGAGCCGGGTCGTCCCAGCAGAGCCAGCCGCGTTCGGTGGCGCGACGGGGCAACAGGTCGGGTGGCAGGCACCGTTCCCGCCAGGCCTGGACGGCGGCGGCCGGCAGGTCCAGCTCGCCGACCCCGAAGCTACGGGCCAGCTGCGGCCCGTGCGGGATCCGACGTCCGGTGAGGTACAGATGGAGGGCTCGGACCACGTCCAGCCCGTCGACCGTCTCGAAGAGCCGGAACTGCGCTCCGGTCCGCGGATTGAAGTCCACCAGCTTGTACCGGCCGTCGCGCCGGTCGAGTCGCCAGTCCAGGTCGGCCACGCCCCGGTAGCCGATCCGGCGGCACAGCGACACCGCGAGTCCGGCGAGCTCCGGGTTGCCCTCCGCCCGGGCACGGGTGGTGACACCGGCGCCGGGCGGCCAGGAGCGCAGCTTGTGGCCGGTGAAGACGATCGGTGCCGCGCCGTCGCCCCCGCAGCACAGGTGCGTGATCCAGTCCTGCGAGTGCTCCGGCGGCAGGTACTCCTGGACCAGGACCGACGGTTCGCTGCCTCGCGGACACGCGGCCAGGAGCTCCGCCTCGTTCCGGACCAGCGTCGTGTGCCCGACCGCCGGGGCGCGCAGCCGGGTGTACGGTTCCAGGTTCTTCAGGACCAGCGGGTAGCCGACGTCCCGGCCGATCCGCAGCAGCTCGGCGTGCCCGGCCGGCGCCCACGCGTCCGGGGTCGGGATTCGGTGCTCCCGGCAGATCCGGTGCAGTCCGTCCTTGTTGGCGAGGCGGCGGGGCAGGTCCGGGGCGACGTGCGGTAACAGGTAGTACTCGCGAAGGCGGTCCGCGTGTTCGGCGAGCAGCACCGCCGACTCGTCGTCGGTGGAGACCGCCACGGTCGGTCTGCCGATCGCCCGGCCGATCCGCAGCAGGCCGTCGACCAGCTGTTCCGGCGGCTCCGTCCCGCTGACCGGCCGGACGAACGCGCCCGCCAGATAACGGGAGTACGCCACCGGGGTGCTGCGGCGCTGGAGCATCGCGTAGACGGGGACTCCGAGCCGCCCCAGCGTGCGGATCGCACCGGCCACGCCGTGGTGCGGGGAGTAGAGGCCCACCTTGACCAGCAAGGCGGGAACTTCGCGGTCCGGTTCCAAGGGGGATCCTGGCATGGACGGCCTCGCGGGTGGAGCGGCCGGCGGCCGGGCCGCCGCGGCGCCCGGGTGGACGTGTCAATTCTTCCGCCCTGCCCCGGCCTCGGCCACCAGGACGGAGGCCGAGGTGCCCGCCGGCGGGCCGGGATCGCACCTGCGTGGCACGCTGGAAACCGGGGAACTCCCAGCCAGCGGTAGGGGGCTTTGATGACCGGACTCCCGAATCGTCGTCCGGCCTCGGCGACGGTGACAACCGAGTCCCGCCACTGCGACGTCCCGGTCACGGTCGTCGGCGCCGGGCCCTACGGGCTGGCCACGGCGATGCATCTGAAGGCCTCCGGCGTCCCGTTACGCGTCCTCGGCGAGCCGATGGAGGCGTGGCGCGAGCGGATGCCCGCCGGTATGTACCTGAAGTCCGCCCCCCGTGCGTCGTCGATCTCCGATCCCGCTGCCCGGTACCGCCTGGCGGACTTCCGGGCCGCCGAACGGAAGGCGGCCGTCGGGGACCGCTACGCCATCCCGATCGACGAGTTCATCGGCTACGGACAGTGGTTCCAGCGGCAGTGCCTGCCGGAGCTGGAACGCCGGACGGTACGGACCGTCGCACCGGATCCGGCCGGGTTCCGGCTGGAGCTCGACTCCGGCGAGGTCTTCACCAGTCACTCGGTGGTTCTGGCCAACGGGTTCGGCCCGCATACGTACCTGCCGCCCGAGCTGGCCCGGCTGGGACCGGGCCTGGCCTCGCACTCCGCCGATCACCGTGACCCGTCGCGGTTCGCCGGCCGACGGGTGGCCGTGATCGGCGCCGGCCAGTCGGCGCTCGAACTCGCCGCGTTGCTGTACGAGGCGGGCGCGGAGCCGACCCTGGTGACGCGCAGGGCCGAGCTGCTGTTCGGGTACCCGCCCGCGGCGGACCGGGGCGGTGACCGGCCGCTGGCGGTCCGCCTCGTCAAACCGGTCTCGCTGCTCGGCCCCGGCTGGTCCCTGATGGCCTTCAGCCAGGCGCCGGCCGCCTTCCGCCACCTGCCGGAGCGCACCCGGACGCACTTCGTGCGCACCGTGCTCGGGCCTTCGGGAGCCTGGTGGCTGCGCGACCGGGTGGAGGGCCGGTTTCCGCTGCTCACCGGGCACTCCCTGCACTCGGCGACGGCGGACGGCGACGGCGTGCGCCTGGTGCTGACGGATGCCCACGGCTCCACCACGCACCTTCGGGTCGACCATGTCATCGCCGGCACGGGCTACCGGGTGCAGGTGGACCGGCTCACGGTGCTCGACCCCGCCCTGCGGCGGGCGCTGCGGCGGACCAACAACGCGCCCCTGCTGAACGCGGCCTTCGAATCCTCCGTCCCCCGACTGTACTTCGCCGGGCTCACCGCCGCCGCCACCTTCGGGCCGGTGATGCGCTTCGTCGCCGGTACCGGGTTCGCCGCCCGGCGGATCAGCGGCGGGATCGCCGGGTCGGGATGACACACCCCCCAGAAGCACACAAATATCATCGACTCGGACATCGCGTGGCTATATTCGCTGCACGATGGAACCTGAAGCCGAGCTAGGAAACCACGGTTCTCCGCCCCGGGACGCGGCGAACGCCGTCGGCGCCACCATCAGGGCGCGGCGGTCGAGAAGCCGCCTCGGACGTGTGTTCCCCCTGGCCGCGCTGCCGGCGGCCGTCGTGCTGTGGCTGCTCTCGCTGGGTCACGTCGCGCTGGACGAGATGGGCGACCTGGGCCTGGTCGAGGTGCTCCCGGTGACGTTCTGGGTCGCCGTGGTGGTGCTCACCGTCGGTTTCTGCGTGGCGCTCCGGGACCGCCGGACACCCGGGTGGCTGTACGCGGGCTATCTGCTGGCCCTGATCGGGGTGATGCACGCCAGCGCCCCGCTGATGTATTCGCAACTCAGCAACGCCTGGGCCTGGAAGCACGTGGCCATGGTCGACGTGCTGCTGAGGGCGGGCACCCTGCCCGTGGCGCACGACCACGGTCTCGACGTCTACACCGAGTGGCCCGGCTTCTTCTCCCTGAACGCCGTGGTCGTCAGGGCCACCGGGCTGCCGTCCGCGCTCTCCTACGCGCCCTGGGCCCCGCCGGTCGCCGACGCCCTGCTGCTCGCACCGCTGGTGATGCTCTACCGCTCGTTCTCCCGCAGCCGTCGGCTCACCTGGGCGGCGGCCTGGGTGTTCTACTGCTGCTACTGGGTCACCCAGGACTACTTCTCCGCCCAGACCTTCACCTTTCTGCTGTACCTCGCCGTGATCGCGACCGTCGTCCGGTGCCTGCCCCGTCCGTTGGGCCTCCCGGGGGACGGGGACACCCGGGGAGCCCACCCGTTGACGGCCTCCGGACCTCGCGGCCGCCGCCGACCGGCGGTCGGCGACCACCGGACCCGCTGGACACTGCTGTTCCTGCTCCTGCCGGTGGCCGCGATCGTCTGCGCGCACCCGCTGACCCCGCTGATGCTGATCTGCAGCCTGGCGTTGCTCGCGGTACCGCGCCGCAACCGGCGGGTCGTCCTGCCCATCCTGCTGGCCACGATCGCGCTGACGGCGGCGTGGGACCTCACCGTGGCCCGTCCGTTCCTGTCGCAGAACCTCCGCCAGCTCGCCGAGGGCCTCACCCAGCCCGGCGGGAACGCCAGCTCGGCCCTGATCGACCTCTCCGTCGCTTCACCGGGGCAGGTCCTGGTGGCCTGGACGGACCGCGTCCTGTCCGCCCTGGTGTGGCTGCTCGCCGCACTGGCGGTCGTGCGGCGGCCGGCGCTGCGGCGCGGTGCGCTGCCCCTGCTCGCGGTGGCCCCGCTGCCGATGCTGGCCGGCAACAGCTACGACGGCGAGATGCTCTTTCGCGCCTACATGTTCGCGCTGCCCGCCACGGCCTTCGCGATGACGGCCCTGCTGTTCCGGCCCGCCTCGCGGTCGCGGCTGCGGGCGGCCGCGCTGCCGGCCCTGCTGCTCGTCCTCTTCGCGGGATTCGCCCTGAGCTACCTCGGCAAGGAGTACGCGCTCTACTTCACCCGTGACGAGGTCCGGGCCGCCCGCTGGCTCTTCGAGCACGCACCGCCCGGGTCCGTGATCACCGGCGTCACCGAGGACTTCCCGGCCGGCTACACCGACTACGACCGGTACCAACGCCTGTGGATCAACATGCAGGGGGCCTCCGCCCGGGAGACCTTCGCGTCCCACCCGGCACAGACGCTGAACCGGCTGCTGCCGCCCGGGCAGGCACCCGCCTTCCTGATGCTCAACAAGGCCCAGGAGGGCCGTTTGCGCGCCACCGGCTGGCTGCCCTCGGGCCCGGAGACCCTGCGGGCGAACCTCGACGGCGATCCGCGCTTCCGGGCCGTCTACCGCAATCCCGACGCCGTCGTGTACGAGTACTCCAGGCCCCCGGCCGGGGGCACTCCGTGACGCCCGCACTGCGCGCGGCCCTGTTCGCGCTCGCCTGGTGCGCGCCCGCGACGACCGCACTGCCGGACGGGAACGCCCTGCGCGTCACCGTGCTGGGGCTCGCGTGGGCGCTGTTGCCCGGTCTCCCGCTGGCCCTGCGGCTGCCGCCCGAGCGCGGCGTGCTGGAGCGCTCCCCCGCCGGACGCGCGCTGCGGCTCGCCGTCCTCACGGTGGCCGGGAGCTTCGCCTGCACGGCACTGGTGAGCGAGCTGTTGCAGCTCGCGGGCGCGCGCACCGAACTGCGCGCCCTGCTGCTCCTCGCGCTGCTCGACACCGCCGCCGTGCTCGCGCCGCTCCCCCGCGGCGCGGGGGAGCGCTCCGCCGCCCGTCGGTGAGCGCCGGGCGGGGGGGGGGGCCCCCCCCGCCCCGCCCGGGGGCGGGGGGGGGCCCCCGCCC